>NZ_JBQLZL010000078.1:0-7422 GCF_052168255.1 Almyronema sp.
TGAAGCTCGACAACACCATTGGGATTAAAGAAAGGTACAGATGAGACTGACGAAATGTATGCAGAGCAAAGACTGTTCAATTCAAAATCGAAAATCCAAAATCGCGAATTGATATAAGACACTACTTTCTGCTTTGCAATATCAGCGGGTACGACGAAGTTCAGCTAATCGAAACGCTATAGAGCAGTGTCCCCCCCTTGACTCTGTCGGAGGCTGTCAATCTACCTGCAATGCTGGAGATTCCGTCGATGAAATGGGTTCAACTGGAGGGTTGTAGCGGGCAGCGTTGATCCAAATTACCGATAGCAATAGACCCACACAGCAACCCGCTAAAAAGACCCAACCATGGGACGTTTCTAAAACACAAAGCAAGCGTCGGTTGCCGCCATACACCTGTATGACCCATCCCTCATCAGTGTTTAGTTTGAGCGGAGATTTTTTAGATTCAAACTTGTTCATGGTTTACGCTCCATTATCGGGTTTGCGTATTGCTTCATGTTGAGGTTCGCATCATCTGCTTACATAGCTAAAGGCTGAAGGCTGAAAACAGAAGAAAGCTTTTATATCAGGGGCGCTTATAGCTATGTGAGTGTTTCAACGCTTGAGGCTACGGTTATAACAGCCACGTCGCTCATTGGTATAGCCAATGGCTGCTTCGCTGAGATTAACGTTCTGCAGATAGACAACACAGCTACCCAGAAGCCCGGGGCAGACCCCGGCTTCTTGAGTATGCGTCGTCTCGCTTCAACAGCCGTCTGGCCCACAGAACTTGTGCGCGTACAGCACCTCCGCGTCACAGATGTAGGCAATGCCCGAATAATCGTCGAAAAACTCTAATGCAACCCGATCCGAAATTCTCAGAGCCATATCCTTATCTTCGGTAAGCACTTCGAACTTGATATTCGAGTTGGTGTCAGAAACGCTGGGCTGTCCCGACGAGCGCACGTTGCGACTCCCTTTACCACCCGTTTCCAAGACTGTGTAACCAGTTGCCCCGGCTTCATCGATGATTTGAGCGATCTTTTTCAGCAACAACTTCTCCGTAATGATAACGAGCTTTTTGGCTGGCTTAGCCATGTGGATGACCTCCTTATGCGTGTATTGATTGAACGAATTGATTGCCGGACTGGGAAACACCGACAGACGGCGACTTGTCTGGGCTTAGCTCCCCCCCATTGTTACCTGAGCCAGCCCAATAAAGAACGGGATGCACACGGCGATCGCAATAGGTGTGCCAATAGCGGTGGACGCACCAATGTAGGCAGAAGGATTAGCCGTTGGGATACCGCCTCGTAGGGTGGGCGGCCCAGAGATATCTGAACTGGAGGCAGCAATAACGGCTAGGAGGGCAACACCGCCAGGGCTGAACCCCGTCGCGTAATGAGCAATCATGCCAAGGCCGAAGGCAATGAACCCGTGCAGTATCGGTGCTAATACAGCATAGACGGCATACCATTGGGCGACTTTGCGCAGTTCACCGAGTCTGGCCCAAGCTTCCATCCCCATGACCAGCATCAGAATTGAAAGCAGACCACGGAAAAGAGGCTCGTAAAAGTTTTCAAAGACACTTTCTGGCCGAGTTAGCAGACCTAGAGCAAGGCCGAGCAGCAGTGCCGATAGTGCCGATCCCTGAAGACTATCCTTGATAATGGGCCAAATCTTGACCCGATAGCTGGGGGCACCACCCGACTGACTGGAAGCCCCGCCTCTAACACCACCCTGCTCACCAGAATATCCACCTGCAGCACTACGCGGATCAACGGTAGAATATCCACCTGCGGCAACGGGCTGCATACCGCTATACTCTTCTTTCCTGAGATACTCCTCGTTTTTAAGATACTTATCGCGTTTTCGCTTGCTGGTGTAAATGCTGGCCAAGACAATCGCGGTCACAAGCGCTGGAATGTCCATAAAAGGATAGAGAGCACCCGCCCAAGCCTCGTATTGGATGCCTTGTCCTTCCATTACCGTGATGCCGGCAGCGAGGGTAGAGCCACTCACAGCCCCAAACAAGCCCCCGGTCGCTAGAGCGTCTACGGTTCTGATGCCGGGTAGCTTGGCCAAGGTGTAACTCGCAATGAATACAATTAGGATTCCTGTCAGCACAGCAAACAAAGCAGGCAACAACATCTCCGCTATATTGGCGTTGCGAATCGAAATGCCGCCGCTCAGACCGACTTTGATGAGCAGCATGAAGACGATGAACTTGTAGATTGCATCGGGAATGGTCAATTGGCTACCGAGGGCAGCAATGACAATACCGCCAAGCAAAAAACCGAGGGTCGGAGACTGTAACTGAGACCCAAATTTCATCAAAAAATCGGACATGAAATCCATAAATACCTCCTTCTATCTCCCTGTAGTCGGGAAGCGATGATTGTAGTTAGTGAGTCGTCAAAAGGGTAAAGAACTTAGGAGTGCAGCGCTTCACTCCCACAACAAAGGGTTTCGTCAGACACCCTATCGGTAAGAGGCGATAGGGAGGTTCACAGATGGCCACTCTATGAACTTTGGTGGGCGGCGATCTTGAGTCCAACACCGCCATACATAGACTAAAATCTATCTAGATTTCAATCTTCATTTCCTTAAGTCTATACTCAAAGGCTCAGAAATCCGCACCGCCTGACGCAGATTGGCAATACAATGTCAAATCCAACCTATAAGCTTGTGTTATAGGCGTGAATGTTTTCTCTATTTTTAGGCAATGAAAATCAGGATTAAGATTAAAGCTAGACTTTTTCCGCCCATTTGAAGCGATCGCTGATGGTTACCCTACAACTCCGACAGCTAGAGGTGCCCCCCGGTCAACGGCTGCTGCGCCATGATGTCAGCTGGGATGAATTTGAAGCCATTTTAGAAGAACTCGGGGAACATCAGGGTTCTCGAATTGCTTACAACAACGGTTTGCTGGAAATCATGGCTCCATTACCCGAACATGAGGACGATAAAGAAATCATTGGCGACCTACTCAAGGCATTTCTCGAAGAGCTTGACATTGAATTTCGAGCGTTAGGCTCAACCACGTTCAAAAATATTGAAATGCTGAAAGGAATTGAGCCAGCCAGTGTTTTTATATTCACACCCCCGTCGAGCTGGCTGACTGTGTCTATTTAGAGTCTGTTGCTAGCGCTGAAGCTGCCTAGCTGCTTTGCCAGAAGGTCATCACCTTGTCAGGTTGTATCAGTAATAGAAATATAGCAAGGATAGAACACTGAAACGTCTATGGTCACACCTTAGGCAGTATAGCCATGACGACTCCTGAGGGAGTATCGCTACAAGCACAGTGCCTTCAGTCATCATTTTCATGGCTTCACCAAAAGCTTGCAAGAGCCAAAGGTAGTTGACATTTCACTGGTGAGGCCAAAGATAGCCCTTCACCTGATCAACCCACGATTTTTTCATGCAGACATTCTCATCAAGCTTGCCTACGCTTTGCGAAGCGGTCGTGGGATAACCCTTTATGGCAAGAGAGAGCTTGACAGCATGATTACCCATAAGGCATTGTTTGTGGCCTTTAGAGAATTAAGTGGGTTGAGACATTCGTTATGCAAAATCCAACAGCGCTGACGGGCAGCCGGATACAACTGCACTACGCTATCCAGTTTATGGCGGCAACGGGGATGGCTTTGGTAGAAGCTCAACCCGATGGCAGTCAGATGACCCTAGACTGGTGTGATGACTTGAAAGCCTTTATTGGGCAGCGGATTCTGGGCGATCGCCCCTGTTATTTAGCCCTTGACCCAGTGCAGTTGATCAGTCTGATTTTGGATGACCAGCAGCAGGCGATCGCTTCTTTTCCTCTCATCGGCAAAACCATGGAGACTGCCCTCAACTGGCACAAGGCGGAACTCAGCAAACTAGGGGTTGATGCCGAGAAGATTGCCTTTCTCAGCTATCCAAATGATTTTCCCGATCATCCTCTAGCCCATGGTGCGCAGTTTGCCTCAGGTGACGAAGAGGGGCGAAAGACTGTAGCCGCTTACTTTGCCGTCACCTATCCCTTGTTGTATGGCATCATCATTAGCCAAGCAGGGGCTTCCCCGATTTACATCTGGCCTCACCACTTTGATATGGCCACCCTCGTCACCTTGGCTGGCGAGGGAGCGTCTGCCCAGACCATTGGCGCGGGCTTTTCCCCTGGAGACAACGGCTACAATCAACCCTACTGGTATGTCACCCCTTGGCCTTATCCCGATAAGCAAGCCTTGCCATCCTTGGCGGTGGGAACCTGGCATACCGAAGGCTGGATTGGAGCCATCTTGCTGGCCGATGAGTTAGCAGAGGCCACATCGGCCACTACTCAGCAAACGGTTAAAACCTTTCTGGAAACCGCTGTGAGTGTCTGTCACAAGCTACTGACGTAATTCCAAAATTCAAAATTCGCAAGGAGCATCCCATGACTGCTGAACACCAGCGACTGCGAGACACCCACTGCCATAGCGTTCCCTGGAAAAAGTGGGGGCCGTATCTGAGCGATCGCCAGTGGGGTACTGTCCGCGAGGACTACAGTGCTACGGGGGAAGCTTGGGACTATTTCTCTCATGAGCAGTCCCATGCCCGTGCCTATCGCTGGGGCGAAGATGGACTCTTGGGCATTTCTGACGAAAAGCAGCGGTTGTGCTTTAGCTTAGCCTTGTGGAACGGCAACGATCCGGTTTTAAAGGAACGGCTGTTTGGTTTAACGGGCAACCAGGGTAACCACGGGGAGGATGTCAAAGAATACTATTTTTATTTAGACAGCACCCCAACCCATTCTTACTTAAAAGCGCTCTACAAATATCCTCAGGCTGAATATCCCTATGGTTGGCTAGTGGCAGAAAACCAGCAGCGAGGCCGTCACGCGCCGGAATTTGAGCTGCTAGATACAGGGGTTTTTGCGGGCGATCGCTACTTTGATGTCTTCGTCGAGTATGCCAAAGCCAGCAGCGACGACATCCTGATTCAAATTTCGGTAGTGAATCGGGGGCCTGAAACCAAAACGCTGCACGTACTGCCCCACCTCTGGTTTCGCAATACCTGGTCATGGGACGAGAACAGCGAGCAGCCAAAAATCAAAGTCGCCGCTCATCACTTTGGCTACAGCACTTTAGCAGCTCAGCATCCTGAATTGGGTATCTATTGGCTTCACTGCCAGAGCCATGAGAATTGGACTAAGCCAAGCGATCGCCTCCTCTTCACCGAAAATGAAACCAACTATCTCAAGCTATTTGGCGTTGAGAACTCGACGCCTTATACCAAAGATGCCTTTCACCGCTACCTGTTAGAAAACGACGCAACAGCCGTGAATCCCAACGGCTGGGGAACCAAAGCTGCTGCCCATTACACCCTCAACATGGCTGCAGGTGCCACCCAGACTATTCGCTTACGGTTAAGTTCTGCCGAGTCCCAGGCCGATCCTTTTGCCGATTTCGAGGGGCTGATGCAAACCCGCATCCAAGAAGCCGACGCGTTTTACGACAAAATCGCCCCGTTTTGCAAGTTCAGCGATAGCCGTAACGTGCAGCGTCAGGCGTTTGCTGGACTGCTGTGGAGCAAGCAATACTATCGCTTTAATGTCAAGCGCTGGCTAGAGGGCGATCCCACTATGCCCGAACCTGCTGCAGGACACCAGTTTGGTCGCAACCGTCAGTGGCCGCATCTAGACGCGGACGATATTATTTCCATGCCCGACAAGTGGGAATATCCCTGGTTTGCGGCTTGGGATCTGGCCTTTCACTGTATTCCTCTGGCGGTTATAGACCCCGACTTTGCCAAGCACCAACTCGACATCATGACGCGGGAATGGTACATGCACCCTAACGGTCAAATCCCCGCCTATGAATGGGCCTTTGGCGATGTCAATCCACCCGTTCATGCCTGGGCTACCTGGCGAGTGTATAAAATTGAGCAAAAGCAGAAAGGTACAGGCGATCGCGCTTTTCTAGAACGGGTATTTCAAAAGCTGCTGCTGAACTTTACCTGGTGGGTCAACCGCAAGGATGTCGAGGGCAGCAACGTGTTTGAAGGCGGCTTCCTGGGCTTAGACAACATTGGCGTGTTTGATCGCAGCGCCCCCCTACCCACAGGCGGCTACATCGAGCAGTCCGACGGCACTAGTTGGATGGCTATGTACTGTCTCAACATGCTCACGATTGCTTTAGAGCTAGCACGAGAAAACCCCGTCTACGAAGACATGGCCACTAAGTTTTTTGAGCACTTTATCTACATCGCCGACGCCATGAACCATATCGGCAGCGACAAAACCGAACTGTGGGATGAAGAAGACGGCTTTTTCTACGATGTGCTGCACTTGCCCAATAGCGATCGCCTGAAGCTAAAAGTGCGATCGATGGTGGGACTGATTCCTCTGTTTGCCGTTGAAACCCTAGAACCCGACTTACTCGAAAAATTCCCCGGTTTCAAAGAACGACTGGAATGGTTTGAAACCCATTATTCCGAACTGAGCCACAATGTCGCCTCGTTCATTGAAGAAGGAGTGGGTAAGCGCAGATTGTTGGCGATCGTGCACCCCGACAAGCTTCAGCGTATTCTCACCAAAATGCTGGATGAGTCTGAGTTTCTAGCTCCCAACGGCATCCGTGCCCTCTCCCGCTACCATCTCGACCATCCCTACACCTTCTATACCGATGGCACTGAACATCGGGTAGACTACGAACCCGCCGAATCCAGCACTGGACTGTTTGGCGGCAATTCCAACTGGCGCGGGCCAATTTGGTTCCCTGTGAATTATTTACTGGTTGAGTCTCTGCAAAAGTTTCATCACTATCTGGGTGACTCCTATCAGGTGGAATGTCCTGCAAGGTCGGGCACTTACAAATCTCTTTGGGAGGTTGCTCTGGATTTAGAGGATCGCATGATCCGCATCTTCCTCAAAGATGGGGCAGGCAAACGTCCCGTATTCGGTGGCACTGAACCTTTTCAGCGGGATGTCCACTGGAAAGATTACCTCCTCTTTCATGAATATTTTCACGGTGACAACGGTGCGGGTATTGGGGCGAGTCATCAAACCGGATGGACGGGGCTGGTAGCCAAGCTCATTCAGCAGTACAGTCAGTATGCATCACGTTAAATTTGCCAGGGTATTTTCCTCCAAGGAAGCTTGATCAATTCTCTTCAAGCTATAAGCATAATGCTTATAGCTAAAGGCAAGTAGAAGGTTGAGATCTGAGGGCTTAAGCGGGTGTTTAAAAAGCCAATGGTTGTAATTTTGGGCACTCATCAATCCCGCCTAGTCTTTCTTGGAAAAAGGGAAAATCGACTCGGAAGTTCCCCTTTTTTAAGAGAGATTTAGGGGGATCTAGACCGTTTTGCTACGCAGCAGATATCTTTTCAAATAGCCTCTAATGCTTTTGGCTACAGCTTTATTCGTTTTGTCATTTCTTTGCTGATGAAATCTAAGCGAAACAAGAAAGCCCCAGCCTA
>NZ_JBQLZL010000078.1:7522-15784 GCF_052168255.1 Almyronema sp.
GTTTTGTCATTTCTTTGCTGATGAAATCTAAGCGAAACAAGAAAGCCCCAGCCTACACTAGGCTAGGGCTTTGGTGTGTAGATGATTGAACTAAAGGAACTCAACACACCAAACTTATCGCTAAAGGTAGAAGGCTGAGACAGCAGCAAAGCTTTTCTGTCAGCAACTTTTAGCTATTAAAATGTCTCAATGGCTTCTCCTCAAATTAAGAGGGTGTCTGCAAAGCCAATGGTTGTAATTTTAGACACTCGTCGATCCCGCCTAGTCTTCCTTGGAAAAAGGGAAAATCGACTCAGAAGTCCTCCTTTTTAAGGGAGATTTAGGGGGATCTAGACTGTTTTGCCACACATCGGAAGTCCCCCTTTTTTAAGGGGATTTAGGGGGATCTAGACCGTTTTGCTACACAGCAAATATCTTTGCAAACAGCCTCAACGCTGAGTCTGCAAAAGCTTTAAAGTTTAGGCTTTCTATTGAAATAAAAAGCCTAACACCTATAGACAAAAAACATTAGATGAAAATGATGAGCCTTTTTCCAAGCTGTCTCGGCGTAATTGAGCAAAATCAATAGCATCCTTGTCTAAGTTTTTGCAGTGAAGCGGGTCGAAATTGACATTACCTGCGACTTCTGCCAAAGCAGAACCCAAAACAGCATCCTTATCTCAGTTCTTACACCGCAACTCATCAAAATGAGTCCCCGCTGACGCTTTGCGATAGGTGCTGAGATGATGGTTCTTTGGTGGTTTCTTCAGTCGTTGGGAGAAGCATCTTCCCTCAGGTATATGCCCATCTTAAAAACCAAGCTAGGGTCTGTATGTATGAAAAAGTCGTAAGCTTTGGAGTACCCTGTCGCCAAGCTTTTAGCGCTAAAGAGTTGTCTTGAGTAGGCGTTTTTTACTGATGAATCTGTCATCAAAGGCGTCCGTAGTCTTGGAATATTTATTTTCTTATCAACCTTTGTTGGAAAAAATATGATGTCTTTTACGAGACAAAATTTTACGGTTGATGCCCTTTACGATGAGGGCGTCGCATCAAAATTTCCTATGGCAGACACTCTATTGCGGGAACTCAGCAACACCGATTTGGACTGGATGATTACCCACGGGGAGCGATCGCACCTCTCTAGCGGTAACCAACTACTCCGAGGGCAAACTGTTTCCGATGTGCTGTGTGTCTTGATTGACGGCAAGCTGGGCTTGAAGGCAAACGATGAATCCCTCGCGTCGTCAGCAAACGGTACCGTCGTCGATGAGTTAGGCCAGGGTGAAATTGTGGGGCTAGGGGCGCTGTTTGGCATGCCCGAAATGTGCAGCGTTGAGACTCTCGAAGCGTCAATGGTGATGTCGCTTTCCACTGCGCAGGTCAAAGCCAAGCTAGAGGCAGACATCGCGTTTGCCGCCCACTTTTATCGGGCGATCGCCATCATGCTTTCTAGCCGTTTGCGACGTATTTTTGAACAGCCAGGTCGTATTCAACATTGGGGCGATCGCGCTTCCAAAGAAGTGCTGTCGATTTTTGCAGAACTGCGAGATAGCGACATTGATTGGCTAGTGTCTTTTGGTGAAACCCAGATCATTCCAGCAGATAAAGTGCTGCTGCAAGCGGCTCGCCCGGTCGATGCTCTCTATGTGCTATTGGATGGTCAGATGGCGATTTCAGCCCCCCAGGAAGACGGTTTCAATCCTCTCTACCTATGCTTTTCGGGGTTGGAAAATAGCACCCGCGACCAAAAAGCCTTTGCCACGCTGACCAAAGGCGGTATGCCAGGAATCATTTCTTTTTTAGATTTTCGCCCATTGCCCGTTACCATTCGTGCCGTCAAAGATTCGTTAGTGTTTGCCATTCCCCGTCAAACCTTGGTGACCAAGCTACAGGTGGATGACAGTTTTGCCTCTCGGTTTTACCGGGTGATTGCCATCGAGATTTTGGAGCGGCTGTACGCCATGCGATCGCTCTTAAGACATCCTCAGGCGATCGCGGCTCAAAATTCCGAAGCTTTGCTCGATGAGGAACTCGATTTAGACGAGTTGACCCAAATGTCTGAAGGAGCCAAAAAGTTTAACTGGATGCTATCGCAGCTAGGGGTGGCTTAAATGGCTGAAAAGATGAGTAAAGACCTGTTTCGCAAAGAATCTCTGGAGCGGCTGTCATCCCCCGAACGGTTGGATGAATTGATGACCATTGTGAATTTGAAAACTTGGCTACCGCTAGGGGCGATTGGTGTATTGCTGGGGTTAGGGCTGATTTGGAGTTGGATAGGGCGCATTCCAGTTACCACTAGCGGACGGGGGCTTTTGGTTGAAAATGATCTATCTGAGGGTGAGTTGGTGGCGCTACTGCATTTTGACAACATCTATCGCGGCCAGTTTAGACCGGGCATGTCAGTCGTGCTGACGCCAGAGACATTATTGGTTTACAACGAGCCGGGGCTAAAAGCCGAAATCATAGAGGTGCTGGAACCCGAAGCGATGACGCTAAGTGCCGTTAGGGGAGTTGACAGCATGGCGGAAACGGAGTCAGAAAATGACCGTTTAGAGGTACTGGCTCAGCTTTTGCCGATGGATGCGGCGATGCCGCCAAACACAGTGGTACCTGGGGTTGCGGTGCAAGGGCGAATCACATTAGAAGAACGAGCGCCAATCACGTTTGTGTTTCCTTTTTTGGCGCGGTAAAGGGACGGCTTGATGGGGGGCTAAAGCACACTGATGTATAGCTGTAGCCACCAGCGCTAAGACGATTCAATGACCGAAAGCCACTGATAGCCAAGCTTTTCTTCTGCCTGCTGCCCTGATGTTTCTAGCTTTAGCGGCCTTTAGCTATACCTGCGACAAAATTACCCACTTCTTAGCTGCTGGGGCGATCGCCATTTTCACACTAATCTTTTTGACGAATTGAACCTATGCTGATTTTTCCCCAACCGCTGGCAACAGCCGCTTTCCCAAAACGGGTGAAAACGCCCACCGTTTTGCAGATGGAAGCGGTAGAATGCGGGGCGGCTGCCTTAGGAAAGATCCTGGGTTATTACGGTAGGCGAGTGCCTTTAGCCGAACTTCGGCAGGTCTGCGGTGTGTCTCGCGATGGCGTTACCGCTGCCAGCGTTTTGAAAGCCGCCCGTCAATATGGGCTTGAAGCCTCAGGCTATAAGAAAAACCTGGAGCGGGTCATGCAGTTAGAACCGCCTTTTATTGCCTTTTGGCATTTCAATCATTTTTTGGTGGTTGACGGCTTTAGCGACAAATGGGTATACCTGAACGACCCGGCCACTGGCCCCCGCCGCGTTACGCCAGCAGAATTTGACGAAGGCTACACTGGCATTGTCCTTGGCTTCAAACCGGGCGAAACCTTCCAGCCGGGTGGCTCCAAAGACGACCTTATTGGTACGCTGTGGCAGCGTTTGCGGCCTTCGACTGGGGCACTGTTGCTAACAATTACGGCAGGCTTTTTTCTGGTCTTACCTGCTTTGGTTCTGCCCGCCCTCAGTCAGATCTTTGTCGATTCAGTGTTGGTCGGCGGACGACTGGAATGGTTGCCCTATCTGCTGTTAGGGCTGCTAATCATTGCCATTCTAGAAGGCTGGCTGACGGCATTGCAGCGGCGATACCTGCGATCGCTCCGTATTAAGCTCGCCGTTGGCATGACCAGCCGCTTTGTCTGGCATGTGCTGCGTCTCCCCGTCGGGTTTTACGCCCAACGCTTTGCCGGAGAAATTGCTAGCCGCATTCGCCTCAATGATGAAGTCGCCTCGGTGCTGTCGGGACAGTTGACCATAACCGTGATTAGCTTTGTGCTAGTGCTGTTCTACGCGCTGGCAATGGCTCAGTACGATTTGCTGATGACGGCAATCGTGGTCGGTTTCTCTATCATCAACGTAGTGGTTTTGCAGTGGATTGGCCGTCACCGCATTGATGCCAACTTGCGGTTGTCTCAGGAGCAGGGCAAAGCGGCAGGGGTGGCGATCGCGGGTCTGCAAAACATGGAGACCATCAAAGCATCCGGTTTAGAATCAGACTTCTTTGCTCGTTGGGCAGGCTACTACACCAAATCGATCAACGCTCAGCAAGAACTTGGGCTAACCAACCAAATGCTGGGCATTTTGCCATCGCTGCTGTCAGCGTTGACCAATCTGGCTTTGCTAACCGTTGGCGGCTGGCGGGTGATCAACGGTGAACTCAGCATTGGCATGTTGGTCGCCTTGCAGTTGCTAATGGTCAGTTTTCAGCGTCCGGTCAATCGCCTCGTCAGCTTTGCCAGCACCCTGCAAACCCTGCAAAGCAACCTAAAACGGTTAGACGATGTCCTCGCAAATGTTGTAGACGGTCAGTTGATAAATGGCGCAATGTCCGATTGTCAAACGGCATCTAACCTGGCTGATCACCCTGTTTCGGCTACAGCAACCACAGCTTCTCATCGCCTCACAGGTGCCATTTCTATCCGCGATCTGGCCTTTGGCTACCATCCCCTCGAAGCGCCGATGATTGAGCACTTTAACCTGGAGATTCAGCCGGGGCAGCGGGTGGCCTTTGTCGGCGGCAGTGGTTCGGGTAAATCGACGCTGGCGAAGCTGATTGCCGGATTGTACGAGCCGCGATCGGGCGCTATTTGCTTTGATGGCAGGCAGCGCCATGAGATTCCTCGCGATGTCCTGACCCACTCGATCGCTGTTGTCGAACAGGATATCCTGATTTTTGCAGGCACCATTCGCGACAATTTGACCCTCTGGGACACCACTATTGCCGATGTGGATTTGCGCAAAGCGGCAATGGATGCCGCGATCGAAGAGGTGATTCTGGCGCAACCTTATGGCTTTGAAGCCCAACTGCTCGAAGGGGCGGCCAACCTCAGCGGCGGCCAGCGTCAGCGCTTGGAAATGGCTCGTGCCCTTGTGGGTAACCCTTCCATTCTGATTCTTGACGAAGCTACCAGCGCCCTCGATACCGAGACAGAGAAAATCATCGACCAAAACCTGCGTCGTCGAGGTTGCACCTGCATTATCGTCGCCCACCGTCTCAGCACCATTCGCGACTGCGACGAAATTCTGGTGCTCGATCGCGGCAAGGTTGTGCAACGCGGCACCCATGAAACGCTCTGGGCCGAAGGCGGCCACTATGCCCGTTTGATCAACAGCGAATCTGGTTAAACCAGCCTCTCTGCCCCCTTAACGCTTCCCTTATACCAATTCTTCAAAAGAAAGGTACAGATGAGACTGACGAAACGGCTGCAGAGCCAAGACTGTTCAATTCAAAATCGAAAATCCAAAATCGAGAATTGATATTATCCAGCCACCCATGACTGCTGCTATTACCCAACCCCGCACCATCACTGCCAACGAACCGCTGCTGCTGAGTGACCCCTCGCAACTATGGCAGCTCAAATCCGGCAAAATGGCTGTTTTTGTGACAGCCTTCGCCAACGGACACCCCGTTGGCTCACGGCAATATCTCTTTACCGTCGAAGCCAACGAAGCTCTGTTTAGCGCCCCTATCTGCCCAGTGACCCATCTAGGACTGATCGCGATCGCGATGGAACCGTCTGACGTGATGGCGCTGCCCCTGAGCGAAACGGACGAAGCGTTGCTCTCCCTCGATCGCCTCAAACAACTGGTTGATCCCTGGGTTCACCATCTAGGTCAGGTTGAAGGCATGCCCACGACGACCCGCAAGGGCACCATTCCCGACGTCCACTACATTTCCTTAACGACAGGACATATTTGTCGGCCTCCAGAGGGTGACGTTTCTTGGGTTCGAATGCAGCAGGGCACAGCCTCATGGATGGGCAATCCGCTCTTTTCTATTGAGGCCGAAACGGGCTGCTTCCCGCTAGGACACGACATGTTTATCCAGGCGCAAGATCATATTGAGTTTTTTATTCGCCCCACGGAAGAAGTTAAAAATCGCAAGATTATTATTCGCGGCTTGAAGCAACTCCATGCCTATTTTTTTAGAACGGTGGAGCAGATTGCAGAGCGACGCGATCGCCTCAGTCTACGACGGTTTCAGCAACGGCAAAAGCTCAATCAGGAAGTGACTCAAAAAGTCGTGCGCACGTTGTCAGGCGTGCTGGAGCAGCCAGACTTTCAGGCAGTTAATTCGCCGTTGTTAGCGGCGGCTGGTGCTGTGGGCAAGGTGCTCGGCGTTGCTATTGAACCCCCGGCCCCGTCAGAAAATAGGTCGCGAACCAAAGAACCTTTAGAAGCGATCGCCCGCGCCTCGCAACTTCGCCTGCGGCGGGTGCTGTTGCGGGGTCAATGGTGGCAAAAAGACAGCGGCCCTCTCCTAGCCTACACCCGCGAAGATCGTCACCCCGTTGCCTTGTTGCCCTGCGGCGGTAGCCAGTACGACCTGTTCGACCCGGTGGCGCTCAATGAAGGGGTAGCCAATGTTCGGGTTCCGGTGACGCCGACGGTTGCTTATACGCTCGATCCGGTGGCGTTTATCTTTTATCGACCGCTCCCCAATAGCGATCTGAATGCGCTCTCCTTGCTGAAGTTTACCTTTCGGGGGCAGGGACGAGACTGGCTAGCGATTTTGCTCACGGGGGTTGCAGCTACCCTGATTGGCATGCTAGTGCCCCAAGCAACCGCTGCGGTAGTCGATACCGTTGTACCCTACAGCGATCGCGCCCTCTTGGTGCAAATCGGGCTGGGGCTGTTGGCAGCCGCGTTTGGCGCAGCGGCGTTTCGGCTGGCGCAGGCGATCGCCACCCTGCGCATTGAAACTGGCTCAGACGCTCATCTGCAAGCCGCCGTTTGGGATCGCCTGCTCAAACTCCGTACCTCCTTTTACCGCAACTATGCCACGGGCGATCTGAACTCCCGCGTCTCTAGCATTACCGCCATCCGTCGTAAGCTCAGCGGCTCCGCTCTCCAGGGCATTTTTTCTGGCATTTTTTCGCTGCTAAATCTGGGCTTGCTGTTTTACTACAGTCCGCCGCTGGCTGTGATTGCCTTGCTGGTCGCCCTGGTCATTGTGGGGGTGACTGTCGCTTCTGGCCTGGTGCTGGTGCGCAAATACCGTCCTTTGCTAGAAATTCAGGGCAAGCTCTATGGCTTAGTCGTGCAGCTCATCAACGGCGTGTCCAAGCTGCGCATTGCCGGGGCAGAAGCACGGGCTTTTGCGGCCTGGGGTCAACATTACGGCCAGCAGCTTCGCCTCACCCTCAGCACCCAACAGCTCGAAGATGCCGTAGATACCTTCAACACGGTGCTGCCAATTTTCACTACGCTGATTTTGTTCTGGCTCGCCAGTCAGTTTATTGACAATTCAGGCGGCGATGGCCTTTCTACCGGAACCTTTTTAGCCTTTTCTGTTGCCTTTGGTACCTTCATTGCTGGAGCGACTAGCCTCAGCAATACCCTGGTAGAACTGCTAGATGTGGTACCCCTCTGGCAGCGAGCGCAGCCCATTCTTCAGGCCGAGCCAGAAGTCAACCTGACGAAAGCCGACCCTGGCCAGCTTTCCGGTGAACTGAAAGCCGATCGCGTTAGTTTCCGCTACAAACCCGATGGCCCTTTAATTTTGGATAACGTCAGCTTTGAGGCTCAACCCGGCGAATTTATTGCCTTGGTCGGCCCTTCCGGTTCGGGCAAGTCTACAGCCATGCGCTTGTTGCTGGGCTTCGACACCCCCGAAAAAGGCAATGTCTACTATGATGGCCAGGATTTGTCGGGTTTGGATGTGGTGGCGGTGCGCCGCCAGTTTGGCGTGGTGCTGCAAACCAGCCGTCTTAGCGCTGGATCCATCTTTGAGAATTTGGCAGGCGGTGCCCTTATCACGCTCGAAGATGCCTGGGACGCCGCCGAAAAAGCCGGACTAGCTGACGATCTGCGAGCCATGCCGATGCAAATGCACACCGTCGTCAGCGAAGGGGGCACCAACCTCTCAGGTGGTCAGCGTCAGCGACTTCTGATTGCGCGTGCTCTCGCCGTGAAGCCCAAAATCATGCTGATGGATGAGGCGACCAGTGCTTTGGATAACCGGACGCAAAAGATTGTGACCGATAGCCTTGATCGGCTGAAGGTCACTCGCGTTGTCATCGCTCACCGTCTCAGCACCATCCGTAACGCCAATCGCATCTACGTCATCGCAGCCGGACGGGTGGTGCAGCAAGGTAGCTTTGATGAACTTGTCGCTGAAGGGGGGATGTTCGGGCAGCTTATCAAACGGCAAATGGCCTAAGCTTTCTCGCGATATGTCAGCATTGCACGCCTTCATAACTCTGGCCAAACGAAAGCTCCAGTAGATCTGCAAAGATGACATCTACTGGAGC
>NZ_JBQLZL010000079.1:0-120466 GCF_052168255.1 Almyronema sp.
GAGGACGTCGAACCATCCTCGGCCGGCTTGAGCGCGTCCCATTGCTATGGTCATATCAAATCCTCTTAATATGGCATCAAGTCCTGTTTAGCTCTGGATCTTTCCTTTCTAGAACGAAAGGGCTAAGAGAGCCAGAACGATCCATAAGCTCAGCGTGTAAAGCTGTGTGAAAATCTGGGTTTAACCCTAACCTTCAACAGGCTCATGAATCAACATTGGGTAGCTATGGGAAACTACCTGAAGGATTCAAGATTTCTACTTATGATAAGTAGAGATTCAAAATTTTACAATCTGACATGTGAATTCTCAGAAAGGAGTGAGGGCTTTCACTGCCTAAGCTGAAAGAATTTTGCCAGCCTCAAAGCTAACGCTCCCAAAAAGTCTTACTCAATCTTAAGCTTTTTCATAGCTGCTAATATGAGTTTCCTTGCAGCTTTGTGATTAACTCAGTTTGCGCGTCTGGTGCCTACACTGGAAAGAAGGCAAACCCGCTTGGCGATCGCTTCTAGCTTGAGGCAGATTTTAGCAATCCTCAGTTAGCTCAGTGGGCGATCGCGCTTGCCTGTCTTATTGCGATGGGTCAGGCTAGCCCTTTAAAAGGGGTCGTCAACTCAACCAAACTTTAGAAAACTCAAACACAATCATGTCTATGTCTACGGCTTCTGCTGAGGAAACTCGTCTCCGTCGGAGCGTTTTGGGCGCTAGACGGCTTAGCAACTATTGGTGGGCTACCGTCATTACCATTGGTGGGGTCGGCTTTTTTTTGGCGAGCGTGTCTAGTTATCTCAAAGTTAACCTGCTGCCTTTTGCCAACCCGACAGAGCTGGTTTTTGTGCCTCAGGGTCTGGTAATGGGCTTTTACGGCACAGCGGCCTTGCTACTAGCCACCTATCTTTGGCTGATCATTAGCTGGGATGTCGGCGGGGGCTATAACGAGTTCAACAAGCAAACGGGCCAGTTCACAATTTTTCGCTGGGGCTTTCCAGGAGAAAACCGCAAAATTGAGATGAAGCAGGCATTAGCAGACATTCAGGCTGTCAAGGTTGCCATCAAAGAAGG
This sequence comes from Almyronema sp., assembly GCF_052168255.1. Lineage (NCBI taxonomy): Bacteria > Bacillati > Cyanobacteriota > Cyanophyceae > Nodosilineales > Nodosilineaceae > Almyronema > Almyronema sp. The sequence continues at coordinate 1,060 of NZ_JBQLZL010000079.1, forward strand.
ACTCAATCCTAAGCGGGCTTTGTATTTGCGGGTTAAAGGCAAAGGAGAAATTCCGCTCACACGGGTAGGTCAGCCTTTAGCCCTGTCCACGCTGGAAAATGAAGGGGCTGAACTCGCCCGCTTTTTACAGGTTCCTTTAGAAGGACTTTAGAAACCACAAATGGTTATTTGAATGACCGAAATCGTGGGAGAATTGTGCTCTTGAGCTGTTGGAAGGCAAATTTAGCAATGATCAAAACAGCGAAATTTGGGTGGATTACCCTTGTACTCGTCACTGTTCTGTTTTTAAGCAGTTGTACCGGAACCCAGACTGCTGACTCTGAAGTGGCTTCCTCACCGACTGAGTCAACCCCAGCAGACACAACTAGCCAAACAGAAAGCACCAACACCGATTTGCCGATTTTGGAGGGGAGAGCGACAGTTGAGCTAAGCGTCAATGGTTCTGCCGTTGTGATTGAAGTCAACGGTGAACAGGCTCCCATCACAGCCGGAAATTTTGTAGACCTGGTTCAGCGGGGGGTTTACGATGGCACAGTTTTTCATCGAGTTGTACGGCAGCCAGAACCCTTTGTCGTACAAGGTGGCGATCCCCTGAGCAAAGACCCCAATATTCCGACTCAGCAGTTAGGAACAGGGAGCTTTACCGATCCAGAAACGGGTGAAGCCCGGTATATTCCGTTAGAAATTAAGCCCGCCAACGCTGAGCAGCCTGTCTATAGTCAAACCTTTGAAGAAGCTGGCATTACGGATGCACCTGAGTTGACCCATACGCGAGGGGCAGTGGCGATGGCGCGATCGCAGTTTCCAGATTCTGCTTCGGCTCAGTTTTATATCGCTCTGGCAGATTTGCCTTTTCTAGACGGTAACTATGCTGTTTTTGGCCAGGTGATTGAAGGCATGGAAGTCGTAGACAGCATTCAACAAGGCGATGTGATTGAATCTGCCGAAGTAACTGAGGGATTAGACAATCTCAAGACAGGGAATTAAAGCCTTTACGCTGTGGACGTTGTCGTAACTGGCCTGGGGCTAACGACGGCTCTAGGTACAAGCAGCGAAATCACCTGGAAAAGGTTGTTAGCAGGTGATAGTGCGATCGCGCTGCGCCAGCCCTTCGTTGACTTGCCGCCTCGACCCATGGCTTTGATAGGGGCGATCCCAGGCTGCTTAAACTCTATTTTGGGGAAGACGGTGGCGGCAGCGATCGCCGATGCTAAGCTGCAGTTGCCTTTACCGGAGTGTGGGGTGGTCATTGGTTCGAGCAGAAGCCATCAAAGCCTTTGGGAACAGTTAGCCTGTCAGTCACTGCTAGCAGCACCTACCCAAGTAGCACCGCGCAACTGGTTAGAGACGCTGCCCAACAATCCCGCAGCCGCCGTTGCTCAGCAACTCGGCACTCAAGCACCTGTGCTAGCGCCGATGGCGGCCTGCGCCACCGGGTTGTGGAGTGTTATTCAAGGCGCTGGGTTGATTCAGAGCGGTCACTGCGATCGCGTCGTTGTCGGAGCCGTAGATACACCGATAACCCCCCTGACCCTAGCTGGCTTTGAGCAAATGGGTGCTTTGGCTAAAACAGGCTGTTACCCCTTCGACTGCCAGCGACAGGGTTTAGTGCTAGGCGAAGGAGCGGCGGTGCTAGTCCTTGAATCTTTACAAACGGCACAGCGGCGTCAAGCTAGAATTTACGGTCGAGTTTTAGGGTTTGGTGCAACAGCCGATGGCTATCACATCACCACCCCCGACCCTCAGCTTAAATTAGGGTTGGCTGCGGTTGAGGCTTGTTTTCAGCAGGCTCAGCTTCACCCACCCGCAATTGACTACATCCATGCCCACGGCACCAGCACGCGGCTGAACGACGCCAAGGAAGCTCAGCTAATTCAGGCTCTATTCCCCCCATCTGTCGCTATCAGTTCTACCAAAGGAGCCACAGGTCATACCTTAGGCGCTTCTGGCGCAATGGGCTTGGTCTTTAGCTTGCTGGCACTCCACTATCAAATCTTGCCGCCTTGTACAGGCTTAAAAACGGCTGACTTTGAACTTAATTTGGTGACTCAAGCCACGCCTCAAACACTCCATAACGCCCTCTGTTTTAGCTTCGGCTTTGGTGGTCAAAACGTTGCGATCGCCGTTGGCAGGTGTTGCTAAAGTAAAGGGCTGAGAGCTAAGGGCAGACGGAAAGCTTTTCTGCCAGAAGCTTACAGCTATTTGAATGTCTCAACTTTAGTGGCTACGCCTCTAACCCGTTAGATCTCGACGGATATCCCCTCAGCTATTGGTTTTCTCCGGTCTATTTCCTTAGCCTCTATGCTGGCCCAATCGCTTCAACCGCTGCTTCAAGAGCGATCGCGACATGAGTCCAATGCGTCCCCCCTTGGCAGTAAACAATATAGGGAGGTCGTAGCGGCCCATCTGCTGACAACTCTGAGGTGCTACCGTCAATAAACGTTCCCCCCGCCATAACTAACTCGCTTTCATATCCCGGCATAGCGGCAGGCACAGGGCTGAGGTAAGCGCCTATTGGAGAATGCTGCTGAATCGCCCGACAAAAGGCTATTAGCTTTTCAGGGGAACCCAGTTGAATCGCCTGAATCACCTCTCGCTGCCTCACCTCAGGCCCCGGATTCACCGGATAGCCCAACTGGTCAAAGGTTTGAGCCATCAAGTAATTACCCTTGAGCGCTTCGCCTACCATTTGCGGCGCTAAAAAAAGACCTTGAAAGAGCAAGCGATTTTGCTCAAGGGTAGCCCCACCGCTGCTGCCAATGCCGGGAGCCGTCAGACGACAGGCAGCCGCTTCAACCAAATCAGCCCGACCCGCTACGTATCCGCCAGTCGGGGCAATCGTCCCTCCCGGATTTTTAATTAGAGAGCCAGCCATTAAGTCAGCGCCAACGGCAGTTGGTTCGCGATCTTCGACAAACTCTCCGTAGCAGTTGTCAACGAAACAGATTGTTTCGGGGTTTTGCTGCTTCACAATCTGGACAATGCGGCTGATATCCGTAATTGACAAACTCGATCGCCAGCTATAACCACACGATCGCTGAATCAAGACGAGGCGAGTATGGGGTCTAACGGCGGTGGCTAGCGCTTTCCAGTCAATCGAACCCGTATCAGCTAGAGGCAAATATCTATAATCAACCTCGAATTCTTTCAATGATCCCTGGCCATTTCCACGCACGCCTAAGACTTCTTCCAAGGTGTCGTAAGGAGGCCCCACAACCGCTAAAAGCTCATCTCCAGGTCGCAAAACGCCAAACAGCGCACAGGCGATCGCGTGCGTTCCTGAAACGAATTGCACTCGCACAATTGCAGCTTCTGCGTCTACAATCGAGGCGAATGTCTGATCAAGCACCTGCCGCCCTAAATCGTCGTGCCCATAGCCAGAAACACTGGCAAAATGATGAGGCCCGACTCGATTTTCGCGAAAAGCTGTCAGCACTCGTGACAGATTTTTCTTGACCTGAGCGTCAATTCCATAAAAAATCTGAGATAGTGTTTGTTCTGACAGCTGCAGCTTTTCCAAGCTTTTCATTAATCCTATATTCTTTGCGATTTAGAGTGACGTGGACTCTATTGTCGCCTGCAAGGGAAATAAATTGTTCGTAATCTGAGATTTTTCATGACTGTCGCTAAACCTATTCAACTTTCTCTCAATTGGCCCACCATCGTGTTTATGGTGTTGGTTCATATCGGTGCCCTCTTCGCCCTGCTGCCCAGTAACTTTAGCTGGGCTGCTGTGGGTATTGCCCTGTTTTTACACTGGTTTACAGGTTGCCTGGGAATTACACTGGGCTGGCACCGACTGATTGCGCATCGTAGTTTCCAGGTGCCTAAGTGGCTAGAGTATTTCTTTGTATTCTGTGGCAGCTTGGCTTGTCAACACGGGCCAATTGAGTGGATAGGTCTACATCGGCACCATCACGCTTATTCCGATCAAGAAGCTGACCACCACAATTCTGGACGGGGTTTTTGGTGGAGCCACATGGGCTGGATCTTCTATGAGGTTCCGGCGGAAAAGGATACCCCCCGTTTCACCCGTGACATTGTTAACGACCCGGTTTATCTCTTTTTTGAAAATTATTTTTTAGCCTTACAAATTGCTCTAGGCGCTTTGCTGTATGCGTTAGGCGGCTGGCCCTTTGTGGTTTGGGGTATTTGCGTTCGTCTTGTGGCTGTTTATCACTGTACCTGGCTGGTTAACAGTGCGACTCACAAGTTTGGCTATCGCACTTACGAAACAGAAGATTTTTCGACCAATTGCTGGTGGGTGGCGCTCTTGACCTACGGTGAAGGATGGCACAACAATCACCATGCTTTCCAATATTCAGCTCGCCACGGCCTGAAATGGTGGGAAATCGATATGACTTGGATGACCATTCGTTTTCTGCAAACGTTGGGTCTAGCCAGCAAAGTGAAACTGGTGGGCGATCGCAACTAGGTTGCTAGTTATTTGCCCCTGTCAATAGCGCTAGGTTTAGTTGCCCTGAACAATCTGTTTGATGGTTGTCAGGGCTTCTAGGCCGATAATGCCACCGCAGCGCCCTTCTTGACTGGACATTCCTAAGGCAATGCCCGTTCCTTGCTTGGGATTTCGAGAAAATCGGGACGACGCGTTGATGTACACAGACGTACTACTTACGTTCAGGGCAAACTGCCTGCCTTCAGCGTACGATTCAGTCACCAAACAATCGGCATGGCCGCTGCTGTAGCGATTAATCCAGGCGATCGCCGTCCCTAAGCTTTCCACACGCTTAAAGGCAATTTTGGGGCTGAGATAGGGTTGTTGCCAGTCTGGCGCATCCGCCAAAACCAGTTCTGGAAATTCGGCCACCATTGGCTCATCTCCCCGCAGTTCAAAGCCTTGCTCCCGAAGGCGTTGCCACAATCGCGTTAGCATTGAACTAGCATGGCTGGTATGGACGAGTACTTTTTCGATTGCATTTACCGCATCGGGTTCGCCGCGATGGCTATCCATAATCAGGTCGTAGACTAAATCTGAACTACTTGAAGTAGACCAGTAAAGATAACAGTTCCCCATCGTTGAAGCTAAGACAGGGACAGTGGCTTGTCGCTTAATTTGTTGAATCAGACTAGGCCGACCATAGGGAATCACCAGGCTAATATCGGGCAGTTGAACAAGCTGATTGCGCAGGGCATCCCCTTGTTCAGGCGAAAGAAATAACAAGCTGGTTTCAGGTAGTCCAGCGATCGCAATGGCTTCCTGTAGCACCTGAACAATTATCTGGTTTGTCTGGCTAGCTTCACTGCCGCCTTTTAGCACCAGACCATTACCCACTCGGCAGCAAAGTCCAGCCGCGATCGCACCTAGCTCAGGAAACGCCTCATAGACCAGCGCAATCACCCCTAAAGGTTGTAGCTGGTAATAAGCAGTCGCGGCATCATGGGCATAGGGCAGCCTAGACATCTGGGGCGAAGGCACCCCCAAAGCAGATAAGCGCCGCAAAATCTTGATGGCAACCTGTAGCCGTTCTGGGGTCAGCCTGAGCCAATCTAAGACCAGATCCGGCACCGCCATTTCCCGGCTGGCTTCAAGGTCGAGGGTATTGGCTTCTAAAATCTGATCTTGATTTCTTTCCAGCGCTTGCGCCATCAGCTCTAGCGCATGGCTTTTTGTTTCAGCGCCTAAAGAAGCCAACTTCTGAGCAGATTGGGCAACTTGACGAACCGTTGAGACTAGCGGAGAAGAAAGAGAAGCCGAGGTCATTGGTGCTAACGCCTGCAGGCTAACCAAAACATAAAAACTAGCAGCATTGAAATGAGTAAGGCTGCTACCACACGCACCGTCAGACCAGTCGTTGCTGGCGGTTGAAGCGTTGTCAACAGCAAAACAAAAATAGCAATACCAAAAACAAGAAAAAACAAAAAAGGGAGGTAGTTACGACCTAACCCAGCTCGATCAAGTGTCCACTGCTGGCCAACCCAGCGCCAAGCCCGTTTGTACGGATAATGGGTAGACAGTTGCTCAATCACATACCCGTCTTCGCGCAAAACGAAAATTTGCTGACAGCGATCGCAGCCAAACGCTTCAGTTAGCGCAATAGGAACAATACGCCCTCGACGACGGCAGGGACAAGGATAGTCTGCTGTCAGGTCAACCTTTTGACTTTTTTTAGAACGCACAGGCAGCAGCAGGCAAGTACAGAAAGATTGCTTCAGTCTACAAATCGGCTAAATTCACATTAGCTAAAGCCTAGCTAATAAAACAAGTCTGTTCAAAGAGGCTTTACGGACTTTCTGACATTTTAGGGGCAAACCTTCTTATTCGACCCCCATTCAAGCAAGTTAGATCCATACAAGCGGAAAAACTTCTATAGCTGTGGCTGCCCCCGTCAAGACACTTCAATGGCTGAAAGCCACTGACAGAAAAGCTTTTCTTCTGCCCTCAGCCTTCTACTTTTAGCTATACAACTACCCTTGAGCTTTACAAGCAACTGCAAAAGTTACGGCTCACCCCAAAAACCAGCAGTCAGCAACCAAATCACCGCTGTCCTCGGCCATAGCCAACCAAGTGTACCGAAAGCACAGGTCAACCAAATAGACTCAAAAGCATATTTGCTTTCGGCTGTAAATATTTTTTATAGAAAAAGCGGGTAACGCGATTCGAACGCGCGACATTCACCTTGGCAAGGTGACGCTCTACCACTGAGCTATACCCGCATTGTTTTTCAGACCTTAACTAGAATCTCAGATTAGTAGGGCTTTGTCAACTCCTTTGTCAAAATCTTTTTCCCTAACTTAGCTGTCTTCTTGAGCCAACCTTTGGGCAGGCCCTGCTGCCAGTTTTTGCGGCTCTCCGCCTGCCAACCCATTGAGCGAATCATTCGGTGGCAAAGCGCGAATTTGGCGCATCAAACTAGCCATCTCTAAAGCGCTCATGGCATAATTCCAGCCCAAATTGCTTTTGATGCCAGCCCGCTCAAGCGCTTGCTGCATAGAATCAGTAGTTAACACCCCAAAAACAATAGGTACGCCTGTTTGCAAACTAGTCGTAGCGATACCTTTAGACACTTCAGCCGCTACGTAGTCAAAATGGGGAGTTTGCCCACGAATGACGGCTCCTAAACAAATAATGGCATCGTAGCGACCCGTTAGCGCTAGCTGACGAGCCACCAATGGCACTTCAAAACTTCCAGGTACCCAGGCATAATCAACCTGAGTACCTTCAGGATGAACATCCACCCCATGGCGCTTGAGACAATCTTGACAGCCTTCCAAAAGCTTGCCGGTCACCAAATCGTTGAAGCGACCGATTACAAATGCGAATCGGAGCGAACTGCTATCTGTAAAACTACCTTCGAAAACTGTCATATTTCCCTAGCTGGCTAAACAACTAAATAATTCAGACCACCCACGACAACAACTAAGACTCCCCAAAGAATAGAGCCTAGGAGAATCAACCGTTTTGACTGATCCCAGTTTTGCGGCGAAGCATAGGCAACCGGAACACCAACTACCATGACAAAAGACCAAACGACCAAAGCCAAGAGGGCAATTTGAAACAGAATTGATACCATTTTTCTCTCCCAGTACAGCAAATGTTATGAAAATGCTCACAGCAGCGCAGTCTCCCTAACTTAGGGCACTGCTCTCTAGGCAGCCTTGTTAGTACGCTATCAGAAATTAGACCCCTTGCAAAAGTTCCTAATCGATCGCTGGCATAAATCTTTCGCTTCTTTTTCGCTATGGCTGTGGGATCCTCTATGGACTTAGTTCTCTGTCATACAACGGCTGATTTTGATGCGCTAGGTGCGGCTGTGGGGGTATCGCGTCTGCAAGCGGGTACTCGCATTGTTTTAGCGGGTGGTTGTCACCCAACCGTACAAAACTTTTTAGCGCTCCACCGAGACGAGTATCCCCTGCTTGAGCGACGAGCCGTTGACCCAGAAAAGATTCGATCGCTGGTTTTCGTCGATGCTCAGCAACGCCAGCGTTTTTTACCTGTCTTGGATTGGATTGAACTCGCAGAGCGGCAACACTTAGACATCACCATCTATGACCACCACCTCACAGCCGCAGCAGATATTGCCGCTCAAACGCTTGTCATTGAGCCAGTTGGGGCAACAACAACCCTCATCGCTGAAGTGCTACAGCAGCGAGGAATTCAGCTTTCTTTGGCGGAAGCGACGGTTATGGCTTTGGGGATCCATGTCGATACAGGCTCCCTGACGTATGAGCAATCTACCGCACGAGATGCCAAAGCGCTGGCTTGGCTGATGGAACAAGGGGCTAGCCTGAGTGCCATTGCCGAGTTTGTAGAGCCGGGGCTATCACCACGGCTGCAGGATCTATTGCCGCAAGCGCTGAAACAGCTTCAGAGCCAAAGCCTTCAGGGCTATCAGCTTGCTTGGGTACTCTTGCCGTTAGATGGTTATTTACCCGGTTTGTCAAGTCTGGCGAGTCGGCTCATTTCGGTCACCCACAGTGACGTTTTGCTATTAGGCGCTCATTATGGGCTAAAAGAAAGCAAAACCGAAAAGCTGATCGTCATTGGCCGATCGCGCGATCGCCATCAGTTCGATGACGGCGTCAATCTTGCCCAACTCTTAGAGCCAATAGGGGGGGGCGGCCATGCCGCCGCTGCTGCGGCTATTGTTCGTAGCCAAAATCCGCAACAGACCTTTGCACAGCTAGTTGAACAACTTCAGCAGCAATTGCCTCATCCGCCGACCGCGCGTGAATTAATGTCCTCGCCTGTACGCACTATTCGGCCACAAACCTCAATTGCCGAAGCCCAACGCATTTTGCTGCGTTATGGTCATTCAGGACTCTCTGTCGTCAATTCGGCAGGAGATTTGGTAGGTATTATCTCGCGTCGAGATATAGACTTAGCGCTCCATCATGGCTTTAGTCACGCTCCCGTCAAAGGGTACATGAGCACGCGCCTCAAAACCATCACCCCCGACACGTTGCTGCCAGAAATCGAAACGCTCATGGTGACTTACGATATTGGCCGCCTACCAGTTTTGAGTCAAAACCAACTGGTTGGAATTGTCACCCGCACTGACGTCCTCAGGCAAAGGCAGCAAGGTCGCCTAGGCAAACAGCTAGCGCCAGATTCTACAGCGTCTGTGGCTCCCACTGCTAAGACAGTGCAACAGAGGTTGACCCAGCGATTGCCGCTTCACCTCCAAGATATTTTGCAGATTATGGCCAACGCCGCTACCAAACGGGGATGGCATCTCTATCTGGTAGGGGGGGCTGTACGTGATTTTTTCCTTACTGAGGCCAAAACGTTAGCGCTGCAAGATGTTGATCTCGTTGTAGACGGGTTTTACCAAAATGCGCAAGCGGGAGCGGGGGTAGAACTGGCACAGCTCGTACAACAGCAGTATCCAGCCGTTGAGCTGCAAGTTTATGGCCGTTTTCAAACGGCTGCTTTGATTTGGCACAGCCAGGAAGATCAACAACCCCTGATGATTGACATTGCCACGGCTCGTACTGAGTTTTATCCTTATCCCGCCGCCAATCCTGAAGTGGAAGCCAGTTCGATTCGCCAAGATTTGTACCGTCGTGACTTTACAATCAACGCCATGGCAGTTTGCCTGACACCGCCTCAGCCAGGTGTCTTGCTTGATTACTTTGGTGGCCTGATTGATCTTCAAGAGCGGCAGGTACGGGTTCTACATGCCAACAGTTTTATCGAAGATCCGACGCGCATCTATCGGGCTGTCCGCTTTGCCGTGCGGCTAGAGTTTCGCATTGAGTCACAAACAGAAAGTTATATTCGCTATGCCCTTAGCAGCGGTATCTACAGCAAAATGCAGGAGCAAGTCGCTAAAGTACCTGCTCTACAAACTCGGCTCAAACGAGAGCTGCAGTACATTCTGGAGGCTCCCTACTGGCAATCGGCGCTTGGATTGCTCGATAAGCTAGGCGCGCTTAAGTGCCTGCACAGTTCTCTGGAGATGAGCGATCGCCTGTGGCACCAGTTAAGACGAGTCTCTCGTTGGTTAGAGCGCTTTCAGTTTCACTCAGCGATCGCCCCCTGGCAACTCCGTCTAGAAGTTCTTATCGCTCAGCTTCAGCCCCGCTTTCGCCACACAGTCGCCACCAACCTCCAGTTGCCCAGCGAGACAATTTACCGACTCAAACAGCTAGAAGCCGTTGAAGCTGAGCTAGCGCAAAATCTACCGACTGCTCAGCAGCCCAGTCAAATTGTGCGGCAGCTACGGCGCTACGACTTACCTTTGTTATTGTTAATCAGTGCTCGTCAACCTCGGCCAACGGGTCAAAAAATTTGGCAATATTTGACTCAGTGGTCTCAGGTTAAAGCCCCCTTAGACGGCAACGATCTCAAAGCGCTCGGTTACCAGCCAGGCCCCCAATTTAAAGCCATCTTGGATGATGTCTTGGCAGCAACCCTGGATCAGCAATTGCAAACTCGACAAGAGGCGATCGCCTTTGTCACCGAGCATTATGCTATAACCGGGGCTTCCCGCCAGCGATCATAGGGTGCTAGCATCAGCGGCGATCGCCATTTATCCCTCAAACCCCCAAATTGCTCTCCCAACCAAACTGCTGACGATGAAGCATTATCCTCGACTGCTCTTGAGTGTTTGTGCTGTTGCGGGCCTAGCAGGACTAGGAGCTGGCAGCTTCGTGCGTTTTTCCCATGTTGCCGGAGCTGATAAACTGCGCCTCGATCCAGACCAAGCTTTTCCAGCCCAGGCAGACTGGCCAGTTACGGCTTCTGAGGCTGAGTTTGATCAGCCTTTCCTGTCACCCGATCAAACCTATACGAACCGCGAGTCACGCGAAGCTCCGTTTGAATTTCAGCAAGAAGATAATTTCTCAGGAGAAACAGCCCCCTGGATTGAGCGATCGCCGACAGAAGAGGCGGTTGAGCCAGCAGCCACCTTTCGCCCCGCCGATCGTTCATTCTCCCCTTCTGACTCAGAAACTATTAACGAAACTTTTGATCAAGCTCCTGTTGATGACAGCACCATGGGCGATCCCCTGCAAAACACCTCACCAGAGCCTTGGCTAGAGCCAGCAATTCCTGAGCCGACTCGGCAAACGCCAGTGATTCCAAGCGAAAGCAATAACCGTACCAGCCTGCCTGAAAAGACGGCTCCCATGCCCCCTAGCTCAGATCTGCCAACTTCAGAGCTGCCAGCTTCAGCTGAAACCGACAGGTAACGAATGAAATGCAGACATCTCGCAGCAGCGAATGAGAGCAATTTAGTTATAATTTGTTGCAGATGTATAACTAAATTTTTTCATGAACAATCCTGTCGTTCATGCCTTTTTTATCGGTAGAGTTCTAGCAGAGACGCTCAGTGAACGGGCTGAGCAATTGGTTTCTGAAGGACTCAGTAATCTCGGTCGATTTGATGCCGAGCAGCGCGAAAATTTACGGAATTTCACAGAAGAAGTTTTAGTCAAAGCTCAGCAAGCCGAAGCCGAAGCCCTTAGCCAGCCACCAACCGCGGCTAGCGGGGGTAGCGAAGTTCCCACCCAAGATTTGCAAGCGACGATTGACAACCTCAGAGCAGAAATTGCTCAGGTCAGAGCGACTCTACAGCAGTATCGTACTACGGCCAATTAAAGCGGTTTCCGCTTGTATATCTTTCAATTCTTTCTCAACTAACCGCATTGACCTAGTCGCCAGGAGCCTGAGTGTCTGCCCTCTCTAGAGATCCAGAATCATCTTCAGCTGCCGCTGCCAAACCGGACGAATTGACTGCACTTGAAGCCACTGCCTCCTCCAACCCGGCAGCAGCCGCCAGCGCAGCCAATGCTCACGTATTGGATCATTCCGCTGCGTCAAATTTGGAAGTCAACCCCCTTTCTTCGTCTCTGTCTGGTGCTGGCTTATCGCCTCAGTCTTCAACTAGCAACAAACGCCCGCAGTACTACACTGAAAAAGCCTATCGGTGGAACCGTAGCCATTATTCTGCCACGCGTCGCTTTGTAGACATTTGGTCATTTGTGCTCAGGCTGATCTCAGCCCGCTGGCTTTATAACAAAGCCTGGAGCTATACCAGTCAAACCATCACCCCTGACAAGCAAGCCATTCGGCGACGACGGCAAGCTATTTGGGTGCGTGAAACGTTACTGGATTTAGGCCCTACTTTCATCAAGGTGGGTCAGTTCTTTTCGACTCGCGCTGACTTATTTCCAGTTGAGTACGTTGAGGAACTTTCCAAGCTGCAGGATCGTGTGCCTGCTTTTAGCTATGACCAAACCCGTCAGATTATCGAAGAGGATCTGGGTAAACCGATTCAATCGCTATACCGCAGCTTTGACCCCATTCCTCTAGCTGCAGCCAGTTTGGGGCAGGTTCACCGAGCCCAACTGCATTCTGCGGAAGAAGTGGTTGTCAAAGTGCAACGGCCTGGTTTAAAGAAGCTTTTTAGCATTGACCTAAAAATCTTAAAAGGCATTGCTCATTACTTTCAAAGCCATCCAGAGTGGGGACGAGGGCGAGACTGGTTAGGTATTTACGAAGAATGCTGCCGCATTTTGTGGGAAGAGATTGATTACTTAACCGAAGGTCGTAATGCGGATACCTTCCGTCGTAATTTTGCTGAGGAAAATTGGGTCAAGGTTCCTCGGGTTTACTGGCGATATGCCTCCCCTAGAGTCTTGACGCTGGAATATTTGCCAGGGATCAAGATCAGCCATTACGAAGCCTTGGAAGCGGCAGGCTTAGATCGCAAACGGCTTGCTTATTTAGGCGCTAGAGCTTATCTTCAGCAACTCTTAAACGATGGCTTTTTCCACGCCGATCCTCATCCTGGTAATATTGCGGTGAGTCCAGAAGGGGAACTGATCTTTTACGACTTCGGCATGATGGGCCAAGTTCAACCCCTGACTCGCGATCGCCTGATGCGTACCTTTCTGGGCATTGCTCAACGAGACGCGGATCGGGTAATGGCTTCTCTAATTGAGTTAGGGGCTTTAGCTGAGATCGACGATATGGGGCCAGTCCGACGATCTATCCAGTATATTCTGGATAACTTCATGGATCAGCCCTTTGAAGAGCAGTCTATCGGCGCGATTAGTGATGATCTCTATGCAGTCGCTTACGATCAACCTTTTCGTTTTCCAGCTACTTTTACTTTCGTCATGCGCGCCTTCTCAACCTTAGAAGGTGTTGGCAAAGGGCTAGACCCTGACTTTAACTTTATGGAAGCTGCTAAACCTTTTGCAACACAGCTTATGGCCAACGGCAACTCGACAGACCCCAATAACAGTTTACTCGGTGAGCTAGGCCGCCAAGCAGCTCAGGTTAGCAGTACCGCATTAGGTCTGCCTCGGCGAATTGAAGATACGCTAGAAAAGCTAGAGAGAGGCGATATCCGAGTTCGAGTTCGCTCTATTGAAACTGACCGCATTTTGCGGCGGGTAAGCGGTGTTAACATGGCCACTAACTACTGCTTGCTGATTGGGGCGTTTACGCTTTCAGCCACTATTCTGCTGGTCTATGATTTCTTTTGGTTAGCCGGAATAGCTGCTGCGATCGCCGCCTTAACGGGATTTGCCCTAGTGCGACTTTTAATGCGGCTTAGTCGTGCTGAACGCCTACCTTAACCCCGGAGGTGCCGAACTCGATGAAACTCTTCTTTGCAGGCTTAACCGATCCGGGTCTGCTGCGCGCCAACAATCAAGACGCTTACTATCTAGATCCAGAAGGCCGTTTTTTTATCGTGGCAGACGGTATGGGTGGGCATGCCGGGGGGCAAGAAGCGAGTCGGTTGGCCACCGATGTAATGAGCGCCTACCTCAATCAGCATTGGTGCTTAGCCCAGTCATCCAAAGAATTGCTTCATAGCGCCTTTCTAAGCGCTAACGAGGCCATTTTGAAAGACCAAAACCATCATCCGGAACGCTCCGATATGGGCACAACGGCCGTTGTCCTCATGTTTCGAGATGAAGAGGTTTGGAGTGCCCATGTAGGCGATTCTCGTCTCTACCGGCTTAGAGGTGCCAAGCTAGAACAGTTAACCGAGGATCACACCTGGGTAGCCCGTGCCATTCGTGAGGGTGAATTGACCCCAGAACAGTCTAAAAGCCATCCTTGGCGACATGTTCTCTCTCAGTGCCTTGGCCGTGAGGATTTATTGCAAATCAGCCTGCAAATGGTAACAGCTCAAGCAGGCGATCGCTTTTTGCTATGCAGTGACGGCCTGACAGAAGAATTATCCGACCAAGTCATTGCAGGCCAGCTCAAATCGATTCGAGCCTGTGAAGCTGCCGTTAGCACCCTTGTAGAAGCCGCTAAAGAGCGAGGTGGCCGCGACAACATTACGGTTGTTGTTCTCTATCTGCAGGGCGAACTCTCTTCAGCCAGCTAAATCTTTGCAGATCGCCACAGATCGCCAACTTTGCTCAAATTTAAAGGCGTAAAGGTTATTTTATGGTAGCCATTTATACCGCTACCACCGAATTGTTTGCGCTGAGCATTTTTACCTATGGGCAAATGTTAGATCTGCTGCGAGGAGTATTCCTCTATGTGACAAGGAAAAGTACTCCTCTGTGTAATGGCAGACCTTGAAGCAGTTATTAAAATTTGAACTTAAGTCTCTAGACCGATAGCCATTTTGTCAAACAGTTGTTATATTTTGTAAACAACTAGAGATTTAGGGAATTTCTCCCAGTTCCTACTCAGAATTTCTGGTTGCCGGGGGATAGATTCTCCCTAGCTAACGTTATCTCTCAGCCTATGGAGGTTGCTATGCACGAATCTAACAAGCTCTCTCTCGAACAAGAGTTCAGCCTGCGGTCTTTTGAAACTCAGGTACAACGCATGAGCCGTGAGCAAGCCCAGCAGTTTTTAGTCAAACTGTATGAGCAGATGATGATGCGTGAAACTTTGTACAAAAGTTTCTTAAAACAAGAGTGGGGCATTGAGCCTAGCCCTGAGTTTTAAGGCATCCGTCGTTAGTCAGGTATGGCGACCTCCCTCTCTTGCTCCAGTCCGGTGGAAGGGAGCCAGGGATAACGGGGCGTCTATTCTCTTCTACTCGACTCGTTTCGTTTCTAGCGTTCGAACTCCTCACATCTCTTTTTAATTTTTGTATTTTTACTCTCTAAAATCATCTCTATTCAGCTTCTGCGGTAGGGTATAAGCATTGTTCTTCACGGGATAGGTACGCCAGAGTGGTACCTTAAGCAAAGAAGCCCTTTATCGAGTCGCTGCTCCGTTCAATAGAGCCAAAATGTACCAGCGTATTCTTATTTGTACAGATTTTTCTGACGGTCTTTATCGCTTTGTCGACTTTGTTCCTGACCTAGTAGCGGGCGGGGCGCAGTATATTGTCTTTTTTCACAACGTCCCCTTAGAAACAGATCGAGAAATTCCGCGAGTTGACACAGACAAAATTGAAGCGGCAAAAGCGCGGCTTGCGATCGCCTTGAGTGCCGTCCCTGACGATGTAACAGTTAAGGTTGAAGTGCAGTCAGGCCGTGCAATTGACAACATCTTAAAGCAGGCAGAAGTCCACGACGCAGATGTGATTTTGCTGGGGATGCCAACGCGATCGCTGCTAAGTGAAAAGATTTTTGGTAGCACTACGGTTGAGCTATCTGAGCGAACATCTGTACCCTTACTAATTTTACGTCCTCAGCTAATCTCTGCTTATACGACAGAAGAATTAGCCTTGCGCTGTCAGCACTTGTTTCGCTACTTTTTAATTCCTTACGATGGCAGCGATGGAGCCGATTATCTGGTTGATCAAATTAAACAGCAGGCTCAAGCCAGGCCCAATCGGGCTTTAGAAACCTGTCGTCTCTGCTGGGTGGTTGACGATAGCACCCGTCGGGAGCTACAGGTGGAAGATCCCGTGGCGGCAGCAGAAGAAAAGCTAGCGTCGGTTAAAGCCAGTCTCGACAGTTTAGAGATGCAAGTTAAAACCGAAGTTCGCCAAGGTATTCCTATTGAGGAAATTCTCAAGGCCGCCGAAATTCACGACATCAGCGCGATCGCAGTTTGCCCAGGGAGCAAAGGACGATTTTTTAAGTGGTCAGTCCCCAGCATGACCCAAGACATTTTACG
Source organism: Almyronema sp. (assembly GCF_052168255.1). Taxonomy (NCBI): domain Bacteria; kingdom Bacillati; phylum Cyanobacteriota; class Cyanophyceae; order Nodosilineales; family Nodosilineaceae; genus Almyronema; species Almyronema sp. Next base: position 17,078 of record NZ_JBQLZL010000079.1, read on the forward strand.
TCGCAGTTGGCATCCGGTTATTTACTTTCCACCCAAACAACGCTAATCACGACGCTGAGCAACCATTTAAGCTGGATATACAAGGGATAGAAAGCCTTAACTCAGGTGTACCCTTCACTTCGAGTTTTATACTGAGTAACCCTTAAGCTTAAAAGTAGGTACTAGATAGCGTCGTTTCTATCGTTTTTTGAATTTTGGGTTTGAGGGCGTTGTTTAGCTCGTTTCTCAGCAAGTCTTTGCTCTGTTGCGGACTACCAACCGACATTTGCACTCGGCCAAAAGTGACCCATTCTTTCAGCAGCTTACACTGGGGTAAAGTGATGCTAGCAGTTAGTATTTGCGCACACTTTTGAGGTTCATCCGAGCTAAACAGCAGTAGTTTATAACGTCCCGTTTGTCCCAGCAGACCAGTCAGTTCTTGTCCGGCTGATTGCTTTAAGTCTAAATAGCAGGGCAACCAGCGCAAACCTTGTTCTTTAGCGTAAAGCACCGTTAGCCAGAGTACCATCGGATGAGGACTCATGGTACAGATGCAGTTGTTGTAGGGAACGCGAAAGCCACCCGATTCAAACGCTGTCGGCGGTAGCATCATCCAGATGGAAGGAATCTGGCGATCGCTCATCCGCAAAACCTGAGGAAACACAATCTCGGCTATGGGCTTATCTTTCGGCCAAGATACCAGCCGACAAAACTGATCTTCAGAACCTTGGCGTTTCCCTTCTCGCTTTGTTTTGGTGACGGGAACCCGTGATAAAGCATGACCAATTTGCCGACTAATACGCAATCCGGCCCCAAAGCGCTCTTCTAAGGGGGCTAGCTCTTCCAGAATAGCCTTCACACTTTTGGGTCGATTGTCTGGATCTTTTTCCAGACAGCTCATAATTAAAGCTTCTAGCCGTTTTGGAACTTTGAGGGTGGGATCGACCAAGGCAAAAGACCGGGGCGTTTGATTATGGTGTGCCCGATACCACCCCCCGAAAGAATTGGTTTCAGCCCGAACTGGCAAACGCCCAGTCAGCATTTGAAACATCATAATGCCTAAGCTATAAATATCCGAGCGACTATCTAGCTCATGGCCTTCCATTTGCTCCGGTGAGGCATACGCCAGGGTGCCCATAAAACAATTTGTTTGATCAGCGCCCGATTGCATCAGCTTGGCAATTCCAAAATCTAGGATCTTGGCCAGTTCTCCCAAGGTAGGATCTTGAACTATCAAGATATTGCTGGGTTTGATATCTCGGTGAATAATGGGAAACTGCTGGCCTTTAATAACAATCCCTTCGTGGGCAGCCATTAAACCTAAGCAAATCTGCCGACAAATAGCCAGAAAACGAGGAATTGTCAGGGGCTGGGCACTCACAATTTCTCCCAGACTTTTGCCTTTGAGATACTCCATAACATAGAAGGGCACTTCATCTTCACTGACCCCGTAGTCCGTCACTCGAACCACATGGATACTTTTTTGCCCTAGCTGAGCACACGTAGTTGCTTCCTGTACAAACCGCTCCCGCAATCGCTCAGTTAACAAAGTTTGCGCCAGAAATTTAATAGCGACCTTAACATCCCCCAGCAGCATATCTTCCGCCAGGTAGACTCGGCCCATTGAACCTTGTCCAATTTGCTCAATTAGCCTGTAGCGATTGTCTAGCTTGCGTTGGTCGTTGGAATCTGACATCAGCACTGATATGCTTTAGCAAAGCAATTTGAAAAATAGCAAGAAATTATAGTTAGCTACTTGAGTTAACTGCTAGAATGCCCAATTTGTTGATGAATTGCAATTTTATGAAACAGTTGGAGGCATGAGCCAAACCGGAGACGAGGTTAACTCGTCTGTTTGAGCGCCTGCGAGTCAACAGGAGGTCAAGTTTCAAAACCAGCAATTCAAACAATGGGTTTGCAGTCAAACAATCCCTGGCAGTTAGAATCTGGAGCTTCTCCGGCGCAAAGGCCAGTGCCCCTAAAAGATTTTGGCAAAAAAGCGATCGCAGTTAAAGTTGACAGCCTTAAAAAGGCCGATCTTCAAACCCCAGTCAACGAATCCTGGCTATGACTGCGACTTCGGCTACACCCCAATGTTTTTGAGCATTTCTCCAGTTTGGTTCGCTCCTCTCAGTTACACCTGAGACGCTAATGTGGTTTATCTGCGTTGAGCTAACACCCTTGGGAACCTAGACTATGTTCCATAGGGTTGTCTAGGGTCTTTATCAACTTTACTCGATTACTCTAGGTAACGGGGTAAAGCGCTATCAGATTGAAAATTTAGCGCCGGAAATCAGGCTCCTCTTCAGAGCCTTCAATCCGCTTATCAAACTGAAATTCAATCAACCCTGTCGCTCTAGCGTTGCCTCCATGGCACTGGTTAAGTAATGGCCAGCCATGATGCCGCTAGAGAGATGGTACTTGTTGTCGCCCACACAATAGAGCGTTTCAAACCCTGTGCGTCGCTGGCGATCGCCTAATACCCAATAGCGTTGCACAATCGATTCAGGCGCGATCCAGCCTTCGCCTTCAACGCGACCTAACAAGCTATGCTGCAAAACAAAGGTATACTGCCGCTCACCCCCTGTCAGCCGCCCTCGATACTGTTGCGCAATTTCATCAAGGGCTGTGTTGGGGAAGCTCAGCTTGGTGACCATAGTGAACCAGTCATCATGCCCCCAAACTATCAGCGTTTTTCCTCTGACGCCGATGGGCATCGAATCTCGCTCTAGCCAGTTGCCCTGAATTGTCCAACGCCCCGGTTCGATTAAAAAGCTGTGCCCCACGAATTCACTACCCAAAAAGCTTGCGGTTTTCTCCCTCTAATACCAAGTCTATGTGCAGCGACTCACTCATCTCCTTTTTTGCTCAGGCAGACAAACCGTAACAGCAAAGAAAGCAAATGTGCTCACGCTTCAATTTGTTTGGTATTACCTTTCAGGATAAAGTCTAACTGCGGCAAGCGGACAAGACTTTACTTCAGGTTGCTAGGGGTTCACGATCTTTTTACTCAAAATTGGGGGGCTTCCTAAGCGCTAGGGCCTATACAACTCACCTAACACCAGCCGTCGTCTGGCTCCGGTGACGCTTGGTAAATTGCTGGGAACACCGTGATAGCGCCAGAAACCAAGCACTGCAAAAGCGATCGCTTCTTTCGCTTCAGCACACAAACCCACCTCATCGGTCGTCAACACCGAAATAGGAGCCAAACATTGCTGCAACTGTTGGCGCAGATAGTGGTTACGGCTGCCGCCGCCGCACAGTAAAACCTCATCAGGAAGCTGCGGCAAAAAGTCAGTATAGTTTTGTACGATGCTCATCACCGTTAGCTGGCTCAGCGTGGCCAAACTATCGGCAGGGGAAAGCGCGTAGGCTTGTAGGTCTATCAGGCATTGCTGCCAGTAGTCCCAGCCAAACAGTTCTCGCCCGGTTGATTTAGGCGGTGGCTGATGAAAGTAAGGGTGACGCAGCCACTGATGCAGTAAAGGCTGGCAGGGTGTTCCCTGCGCTGCCCAAAGGCCGTCACGATCATAATGCTGTTGCCCCTGAGAAAAATGGTGGACTGCTAAATCTATTAAGCTATTGGCTGGCCCTGTATCCCAACCAAAAACGCCCAACATTTCGCCTTCTACACCTTGAGACTGAAGGCTAGGCAAGTAGGTGACGTTGCCAATTCCGCCCAAATTTTGGACACAGCGGACGTGTTTGGGATGGCTCAATAAACACGCATCAATGGCTGAAACCAGGGGTGCCCCTTGCCCACCAGCCGCAATATCTGCAGATCGAAAGTTGCTCACAGTTGGCAGTTGAGTCAGGTGAGCGATCGCAGCGCCTCGTCCAAGCTGCACACTATAGGCTAAAGCTTGCACAGTCGCTTGCTCGCCTTGAGGGGGGCGGTGAAAAACAGTTTGCCCGTGGGAGGCAATCAAATCAGCCGACAATGTGTTGGCTTGAAGTGTCTGAGCAGCCTGAGCAAAGGCAGTAGCGATCGCATCATCTAGCTGAGCGAAACCAGCCATTGACAGCGGTTCCCCAGCGCTAGCCGCTAAAATTTGCTGACGCAAATCCGGCTCATAAGCATAGGTTTCACTAGCTAAAAGCTGTGCCGAAATTTCAAAGCCACTGCCTTTAATCTCAACTAGAGCCGCGTCAATGCCATCTACTGAAGTGCCGCTAATCAAACCAATAACGTTCACCCATTGACCCCGCTGCTATGGGTCATAGGTAAGCGATCAATGCCTTTGTTTGAGCCAATGACCACCATAACGGTGCCCGCCCGCAAACGCGTTACCGGGCTGGGATTGACCTCGAACTTGTCAGGTGACTCTTCTTTGCTAATCGCCATCAAGGTCAAACCATAGCGTTTACGCAGATCTAACTCCACAATGGTTTTTTGATCAAAAGCTTCTGGAACAATAACCTCAACAATGCTGTGATCAGGGTCTAGCTCAAAGCGATCGAGAACACCAGGGCGGGTGAGCGATCGCGCTAGCTCACAACCCATCTCATGTTCGGGAAAAACCACGCGATCGGCTCCTACGCGATCGAGTAATTTGCCGTGAATTTCGGTTGAAGCTTTGGCAATCACATGAGGTACCCCAGCCTCTTTAACATTGAGCGTTGTGATAATACTTTCCTGAATATAATTACCGATCGCAATGATAACGGTATCCATATCCGCAATACCCGCCTCTTTCAAAGCAGAAGGTTCCGTTGAATCAAGCTGAATGGCGTGCGTAGCAAGTTGATCCGTCAGAATTTGCGCTACCCGCCGCTCGTCAACATCAACTCCTAGTACCTCATATCCAAGCTGGTGCAGCGTAGAACAGACAGCCCGACCAAAACGCCCCAATCCAATAACAGCAAACTGGCGATTCCCCGAACGCAGATGATGAAAAAAGCTTAAAGAGGATAGATTCACTGCAGACTGCTCCAGACTTTTTTTCGATATGAATCGGTTTGAGCTAACAGAAAGAGGGCCAAGTAGCCGCACACTTAATTCGGTAAATTTTAGTCTATCGAGATTTGGGCCTGCTTTGCGATCGCAGCGTACCGAAGAAGTCCCTCAACCACCTTGCTGAAGGGACAGTCTGCCCTATATCCTTAATCTTTATTTGCTAGGCTATCTAGATGGTCTTGGCACAAGGGGGGAACGTGAATATACAAATTGGTCGTAACAAGGAAGTTCGCAGAGCTTACGGAATTGACGAAATTGCACTCGTGCCTGGTCGTCGCACACTCGATCCCCAGCTAGCCGATACCCGGTGGCACATTGGCGGTATTGAACGAGAAATTCCGATCATTGCCAGCGCCATGGATGGGGTGGTCGATGTCAAAATGGCAGTTTTGCTTAGTCAACTGGGGGCTTTAGGCGTCCTTAACTTGGAAGGGATCCAAACCCGCTACGAAGATCACAATCCGATTCTCGATCAAATTGCGTCAGTCGGCAAAGACGAATTTGTCACGCTGATGCAAAAGCTCTACGCAGAACCTGTTAAGCCCGAACTGATTCAAAAACGAATTGCCGAAATTAAAGCGCAAGGCGGTATTGCTGCCGTTAGTTTAACCCCGGCTGGCGCAGCTCAGTACGGCAGGCAAGTTGCTGAAGCTGGTGCAGATTTAGTCTTTGTGCAGGCTACAGTTGTCTCTACTGCTCACCTCTCACCTGAATCTATCGCCCCCTTAGATCTGAGCAAATTCTGCCAAGAAATGCCTATTCCTGTTGTTCTTGGCAACTGTGTGACCTACGAAGTTGCGCTGAATCTAATGAAAGCGGGAGCCGCAGCCGTTTTAGTTGGCATTGGCCCCGGAGCCGCTTGTACTTCTCGCGGCGTTTTAGGTATTGGGGTGCCGCAAGCGACGGCAGTGGCGGATTGTGCTGCTGCTAGAGACGACTATTACCAAGAGACGGGACGGTACGTGTCTATTGTTGCCGATGGCGGTCTGGTGACGGGTGGAGACATCTGCAAGTGTATCGCCTGTGGTGCAGACGGGGTAATGATTGGCTCTCCGTTTGCGAGAGCGAAAGAAGCACCCGGACGAGGCTTTCACTGGGGTATGGCCACACCTAGCCCAGTTCTCCCCCGTGGCACTCGCATCCGAGTAGGTACTACAGGCACGCTAGAGCAAATTTTACGCGGCCCAGCCCAGCTAGATGATGGTACCCATAATTTCTTAGGCGCTTTGCAAACCAGCATGGGCACCTTGGGTGCTAAAGATCTCAAAGAAATGCAGCAGGTTGAAGTGGTCATTGCTCCGTCTTTGCTGACGGAGGGTAAAGTGTATCAAAAAGCTCAGCAGTTGGGTATGGGTAAGTAAAGTTGGCCTTGCCATACGGCCAAACCAACTTATTAACAGACGCAGGGGGCTTTGTAAAAGTTTAAAACTTTTCAAGCAGGCCGCTGAGATGGGTGGCAAATTCTAACCCGTCGCTTAGAATGGGAAATAGCGGAGACGGAAGTTTCCGTTCACTCCTCACACCACACTCCGCCTAAGCTTTTAGTTTAGGCGGTTCCTCTTTATAGACAAGCTGTTTGCGTCAATTCCGGAAAATTAAAGAACGTTTAGAGTAGTCTTTAATTAAGGTTGTAATCTTGGTCTAGCAAACGGGCGATCGCGTAGTTCTCATCCATTATGGTCAACTAGAATACCCAGCAATTAGGTGGTTCTAAGATGCCTTACTCAGTTACTTATGATTCTGAGAATTGCTTTATTTTGACTACACTTTGGGGAGCAATCGATCAATCCATTGTGGATGATAGTCGCTTCGACGTAGCGCGTCTGGCCAAACAGCACAATTGCTTTGCTGTTATTGCCGACTTGCGTGAAGCAACCTCAGCCGTTTCTACAATGGAGATTTACAAGCTGCCACAGACAACATCAGCGCAAATCTCCGCTGCAGGAATGCCCATTCGTCGATTCAAACGCGCCCTAGTTGTTGCCCAAGACTTATTAGACGATCCCGTTTTCTTTGAAACCGTCTCGCAAAACCACGGTCAAAATGTGAGAATATTCCACACGCTAGAGGAAGCTAAAAAGTGGTTATCTGTTGCATAGCGCTATTTCCCATGACGAAAACGCTATCAGCAAGCGCTATCCATCCCCTAACTTTTACTCAATCTTTCTGCCTAGAGGCAAGCGCTTTAATTTAACGGCATCAGTTCTCTTCAACCAAGATAAACAATGACGCTCAATCCTGGTGATTCCGCTCCGGACTTTAGCTTGCCCGATGCGGCAGGTAAGCTGGTTAGCCTGTCAGATTTTGCAGGGCAGCGCCTGGTTTTGTACTTTTACCCACGCGACAACACCCCAGGCTGCACCAAAGAAGCCTGCGGGTTTCGAGATGTTTATCCCCGCTATCAAGAGCAGTCAGTAGCCGTGTTGGGCATTAGCACTGACGATGCCAAGTCACATACAAAATTTGCTACCAAATATGAGTTGCCTTTTCCGCTGTTGTCTGACGCAGAAGGTCAGGTGGCTAGTGCTTATGGCAGCTACGGTCTGAAAAAGTTTATGGGCAAAGCGTACATGGGGATTAGTCGCAGCACTTTCATCATTGGCCCAGATGGTAGGATTGAAAAGATCTACCGCAAGGTCAAGCCAGCGTCCCACGCAACCGAAGTGCTTGAAGATTTGGCGGCTCTATCTACTTAAGCAATTTTTCATGAGCCTGATTTGGCGTCCTGTGCGCGTTTTGCTAGGTCTACTGCTGAGAAGGCCAATTTTAGGAACTAGCGTCATTCCAGTGCTACCAACCGGGCAAATTGTGCTAATTCGGCGCACTGATAATGGTCTTTGGGGGCTACCAGGCGGAATTATAGATTGGGGAGAAGACATTCTCACCGCCGCCCGCCGAGAACTTGCTGAAGAAACCGGCCTGGATTTGCTGCATGTGGGCCGTTTAGTGGGGATTTATTCCAAACCCCAGCGAGATCCTCGCTTTCATTCTGTTTGTGTGGCTTTAGAAGCTCATGTTGCGGGTCAGCCGATGGTAGCTGATCCGGCTGAAGTCATAGAAATTTCAGCTTTTGATCCGCAGCGGCTGCCTATGCGTAACCTTTCCCATGATCATGCCCAGCAGTTGCAAGACTATTTGGCGGGAAAGACCGTTTTAGCATAAGTGTTATAGCAACAAGGCTTAAAAGCAGGGATGAATCTACCCGTTCGGAATGCTCGAATTCAACTTTCGCAAAGCAATTTGTTCTGGCACGAGGTGGGGCAGGGGCCTACTGTGGTGTTTCTGCACGGGAGCTGGGCTGATAGCAGCCAGTGGATAGCGGTAATGCAGGCAATGAGTCATCAATATCATTGTCTGGCACCTGACTTGCCAGGTTTTGGCGAGTCCAGTCTGTCATCTGCACCGATCTCAATTGCCCTGATGACAGAGTGCTTAGCAGAGTATTTACAAGCACTGCGATCGCCTGTTGTTTACCTGGTAGGGCATTCATTGGGAGGTTGGGTGGCGGCAAACTATGCCCTACGCTACCCTGAAGGCGTCAAAGGACTGATTTTAATCGAACCTGAAGGCATTGAATCGCGACGTTTAGCCAAACGCTGGCGCTGGTATCGGTTGCTCAGTGGGCCGTTCTCAATTTTGCTGAAGGGGTTGAGTCTCCTGACGCCCTTTGCGGCTTATCTGGGTTTAAAGGATTTTTTCCATCGCTTGTATCCGGTGCGACAGCGATTAAAAACGTTTCCGACCGCCTGTCGCCTGCTGTTTCAGCGTCGCCCTGCCGAAATTCGAGCCGAGCAGCTACAAGAACAACTGCCTCAGTTACAGCCTCCATTGTTGCTTTTAGAGAGCAGCCAGACTTCCGACTTGACCCAACCCTTAAACGAGGACTACCAGCATCTCGTTCCCCACGCCCAAGTCGTTGTCATAGGCGATTGCCAATCACCCCTAGAGTCACCCCAACAGGCAGCGCAGTTGATAGGGCAGTTTATCCAGTCTGCAAACGCTACCGAGTAACGGGACGGGAGCGCACTTTAACTTTACTGGGTTGAATTAAAGTAGTTGCCTCAGCTAAACTCCGCTTGCGAAGAACGTGGTCAAACACGTTGAGCTGATAGACCTGCTCGTTGTCAAAGTCTACCCCTGTTAGCCAACCGCTCTTGGGATGGTAAGCCCCTGTATCAATGTCAATCCAACCTTGCCCTTGGGCGAGTTGTCCAGGAGATACCTGAGGTAGCGTGAAAGTGATGGTGTGTCCGGTGACAATTAGCTTGTCAGCAAAATAAGGGTTAGCGCTGGTGTGGAAAGTGTCACGAATCCAGCACAGTTCATGGTAGGTTTGCTGAGAGAGGGACAATTTTGGGTTGACCCCCGCATGTACTAGCCAAAGGTTGTCGAGATCGATAAAAAGCGGTAGCGATCGAATCCACTGCACATCTTCCAAAAGCTGATCGATACTGGCTCCGTAGCTTGATAAGGTACTATGCCCGCCGCTGTACAGCCAACCTTGCAGGGCAGGTACATGGGTTTTACCTTTGGGAAAAGCATCTAAAAGCAGTTGCTCATGATTGCCCAGCACGCAACCATCCGCGTGATCACGTACAAATTTGACGACCTGGGCACTTTTTGGCCCTCGATCGATCAGATCACCGACGAAGTAAAGCTGATCGGACGCGTCTAGGGCGATCGCTTCTAGCAGTCTCATCAGCCCGTCATAATGTCCGTGGACATCACCAATAAAAATGCGACGGGTAGGATTGCTCATGAGGCTACTCGTATCAACCAACAATAATTTTCTATAGCTAGGTTGCCCTCTAGACAAGATTTAAAGGCCAACTGTAACCACTATTATGCGCTGCTATCTCTCAGATCGTGACAAGTTTTCTCAAGACACTGTTTAATGGCTTGAAGATTCAGTATGTTTTGGGCTTTATGTGGGTATGGAAGTTGTCAATTGAGGCATGGCTTCAGGCACAGGGGTTAGCGGTGAACCATCCGCTGTTTCTAGTACAAACCCGGCATCTTCAATCATTTCCAAGTCACGATGGGCGGCTTGTCCAGGGGTAGTTAAATAGTCACCAATAAAGATGGAGTTAGCCGGATACAGACCTAGCGGCTGCAGCGATCGCAAATGGACTTCGCGCCCGCCAGCAATGCGAATTTCTTGAGTAGGTAGCAAGAAGCGATAAAGGCACAAGATGCGCAAACAGCGGCGGGGGTCGAGCTGATTTTGGTTGGCTAGGGGCGTTCCAGTAATGGGAATCAAGAAATTGACCGGAACGCTTGTAACGTTGAGCTGCCGCAGAGACAGAGCTAAATCAATGACGTCTTCGTCTGATTCGCCCATGCCTAAAATACCGCCAGAGCAGGTGGTGATACCAGCAGACTGAACGGCTTTCAGCGTACTGATGCGATCGCCAAAGGTATGCGTAGTACAAATATGGCTGTGAAACTTTTCTGAAGTGTTCAGGTTGTGATTGACCCGGTCTACCCCGGCTTCAGCAAGCTGTTGAGTTTGCCTTTGATCCAGCAGCCCCAAACAAGCGCAGACTTTGAGGGGGTATTGGGCTTTGACGGTTCGGACTGCAGCTAATACGCGCTGAAAGACTGACTCAGAAGGCGATCGCCCCGAAATCACAAAGCAAAAAGTCCCGGCTTTGAGTTGATCAGCACGCGCCGCCGCGGCCAAAATCTTTTCTTGGGCGAGCAAAGGATATTTCTCAATGTCAGCCGCCGAAATCTTAGACTGAGCGCAATAATTACAGTCTTCTGGACAAAGACCACTCTGAGCATTCAGCAAAAAGTGCAGTCGGACTCGATTGCCCCAGTAATGGTGGCGTACCCGGTAAGCGGCGGCTAGCTGAGCCAATAGTTCAGTATCAGCAGCTTGTAAAACAGCAAGCGCTTGCTCTCGACTAAGCAGTTCTCCGGCTAACGATCGATCCGCGAGAGCGTTCCAGTCGGGGCTGAGTCCAGAGTGTGTCATTAGCATCCATTGAGTAAGCCATGTGCGACAGATTATAGATGAAAATGTTACCGAGCCGAACGTTCGAATAGGCTCAGCAGTAGCGCTGTCGCTACTAGCCCCCCGGCCACACAAAAAGCCAGGGCAATTCCCAGCGGCAACTCCACTGAACGCAAAGCCAAAAACTGTAAAGAAACAGGGGTACCATTCTGAGCAGCAATGATCGCGATCGCGCTGATCCAAACAGCTAAAATAACGGCGGTAAGTAGCCTGATCATGGCCTTAGGACAAATAGATCTGGTTTGATCCTATCAGGGTAGACTCGTTGCTGACAGCAGCGGGCGATCGCCGCTGCTGAGCCTGCGTTATTTCAATATAAATATGTTCTAGCTTGACGGGTTGTCGCGAAACTGAATCAATGGCAATACCAGCAAAGCAATCTAAAATCTGGCGTAAATCCAAAGTTTCGGGTATCCAAAAAGCTAAGTCTGAGCCGTAGCGACGCGGCGTAAACCCCTGTTGTTGCCCTCGCTCAATGGCCGCCGCTTCATCCGCAGTTTCTAACACAACAATTTCTTTGGCGGGGATTCGCTGTCGGAGTTGGGATAACGTGCCCTCTGCCAAAAGCTGCCCCTGCTTCAAAATTCCCAACCGCTGACACAGCCGTTCGGCTTCTTCAAGCAAATGAGTGGTGAGTAAGATAGTCATTCCCTGGCGCTGCAAGGAGCGAATTAGCTGCCAGACTTCATAGCGAGCTTCGATATCGAGTCCGGTCGTCGGTTCGTCTAAAATCACCAGTTGAGGTTGATGAACCAGCGCAACCGCCAAGCTTAAACGCCGCTGCATGCCGCCGCTCAGGGACTCTACAGGGCTATGGGCGCGATCGCTCAAGTTAACAGCCTCTAGGCAAGCCTGAATCCGCTGACGCCGAATGGATCGCGGTAGCCCATAAATCTGGGCAAAAAAAGCCAGATTTTCGGCACAGGTCAAGCTGCGATATAGCAAATTTTCTTGGGGAACGACCCCAATCCAGCGCTTTGTCGCTGCCGCTACAGGCTGCCCCTGGATCAAAATGCGGCCTGCATCAGCATTGAGTAAACCGCAGATCAAATTAATCGTGGTGGTTTTGCCTGCTCCGTTTGGCCCCAAGAGTCCATAAATTTCTCCCGCTAAAATTTCAAAGCTCAAGGTCTGTAGCAGTGGGCGATCGCCGTAAGCTTTACACAGCCCTGCAATCTGAAGCATAAAACTCCTCACCAACGGCAAATGTTGGCCTAAAACGGGAAAGCTTAAAGTAGCTTAGCCTAGAAATGCCACTGCCAAAAAGTTTCCAGTTTCTAAGATAGAGAAAGAGCCTGTCATCTCCCAGTTGGTTAGACCTTTAAGACCGCAGGCTCTGTTGCCCTCTTGGTGGAGTTAGTGATGATAAACGAGCGCGAGACCGTTCTGGCCGCCAACGATGCTTTTTATCGAGCCTTTGAGAAGAAAAACCTTGAAGCAATGGAAGCGGTCTGGTCCCAAGGAATTGGTAGCCTTTGCATTCATCCTGGCCGCGATGCTCTCAAGGGGTGGACGAGCATTCGCGACACTTGGGAGCAAATTTTCAAGCACACCCATTACATAGAAGTTGACATCGATATTATTTCGGTTGAAGTCAGCGGCGATTTAGCCTATGTCGTCCTGATTGAAAATATCCTGCAAATTAGCAGTGGCCGCCGTATTGAAGCACAGTCAATGGCCACCAATGTCTTCGAGCGCATGGCCGACCGCTGGTATATGGTTCACCATCACGGCAGTCCGCTAGTCAAATGAGCTACAGCCGTTGTCCAGATTCTAATATTCGATGCCCGCTTGGGCTTTAATTCCTTGCTCTTTAAACGGATGCTTCACCAACGTCATTTCGGTAACCAGATCAGCGCGGTCAATCAGGGGGGAGGGAGCGCCACGGCCAGTCAAAATCACATGGGAATCGGCAGGCTTTTGATCCAGTCCTGCTAAAACCTGCTCGACTGAAAGATAGCCTAACTTGAGCGCGATATTGATTTCATCTAGCAAAACGGTTTTATAGGCCGGGTTTTGAATGTAGGCTAGCGCTTGATCCCAAGCTAATTGAGCCGTTTGGATGTCGCGATCGCGATCTTGGGTTTCCCAGGTGAAACCTTCACCCATCGCATGAAAGTCAAGCTGATCCGACCATTGATTGAGCGCTGCCTTTTCAGCCGGCTCCCAACCACCTTTAATAAATTGAACGATGGCGACTTTGAATCCGTGTCCAAGCGATCGCAGCACCATCCCTAAAGCTGCCGTCGTTTTACCTTTGCCGTTGCCTGTGTGAACGATGATCAGCCCTTTTTGCTGGCTCCGCTCAGCGAGGCGTTTTGCCTGTACCGTTTTGCGTTGCTGCATTTTGCGCTTATACTGCTCTGCGCTCAAACTGCTTTGAGTGGATTCGTTATTCAAGGCTTCAGCCGTTTGATCAAGCATCTGAGGGGCGTTTCCATCGGGATCAGAAGCAGACATGGCAATTCAAAATTAAGTTTAAGCTTGGGTTCATAAATCCTACCCCAGCGGCGACCTTCCAGTGTTACAATCCAGAAGGTTAAGGGCATGTAGCTCAGTGGATAGAGCATCAGATTCCGGTTCTGAGGGTCGGGGGTTCGAATCCCTCCATGCTCGTTGATTGAACAAAGTTGTCAAAAAAGCTCTAAAGGGCGATCGCCCTCCTTCAGCAGCCGACAAAGCAAGGTTTGGGCTTTTGACTCCAACGAATTCTAAGCCTTGCCAAGCGAATCTCCCTGAACGCCTTTCACAATCCGTGAGAGTTCACTCTTTTCATCTACGGCAATTCGAGTAGGTGAGCCGCTGATGATGCGCTCTAAATTGCGGAAAGAATCTTTAATTTCAGGCCCTTTCTCGCTGATGGTATATTCGCGAATACCTTTGTCGTGCCATGATCCCCGCATCTTAAAAACGTTGATCGCCCGCGACATTTGACCGCGAATTTCAACGTACTGCAACATCAAAATCGTGTCTGTAATCGTCGAAATGTGGGAATCGGTAACCGAGTGGGAACCCATAAATTGCTCGGTCGTATTGGTAAAAAATCCGGTAATTTCTTCCTGCTTGGCGTATCCCGTAACGCCAATAACAAACTGCCGAAATGAATTATTATTAACACCGCGATCGAGGGCAGAAAGAGAATCAATCGCCATGCGAGATGGCTTAAAGTGAGTAATTTCAGACTTAATGATTTGTAGATGATCTTCTAGACCTGCCGATTCTGGATAGGCACAGATAATTTTAAGTAAGCCTTGTTGCTCTAGATCTTCAAAGTCAATTCCCCAAGAGTAAGCATTGCGAAAAAGCTGCGCCCGTGACTCTTCATAAGCAAACAAAACCGCTCGTTCACCCGCTCGACAACCATTTTCCAAAAACTTGCTGACTAACAGCGTCTTGCCGGTTCCGGTTGCCCCTGTGGCCAAAATAATCGAGTCCTTAAAGAAGCCACCCCCACACATTTCATCCAGCGTTTGCACCCCAGACGAAACCCGCACATTTGAAGATCGTTGAGTGAGTCGCATCGCCCCCAACGGAAAGATATTAATTCCCTGATCGGTAATGGTAAACGGGTATTCGCCTTTCATGTGGGTTGTGCCTCGTAGCTTCAAAATCTCAATCGTGCGACGGCGGCGTTCCCCTTCAAGCACATTGCGCACAATCACGACATTGTCAGAGACAAATTCTTCGACCCCATAACGAGCAACAGGCCCATATTCTTCCACCCGCTCAGTCGTCATAATAGAGGTGACAGCCATCTGCTTGAGACGGGCAACTAAGCGAAAGATCTCACGCCGAACCACCGAAGCCGCGTCGTACTGTTGAAAAACGGCTGTAACAGAATCAATCGATACCCGCTTAGCCTGATATTTGCGAATGGCATACTGAATGCGCTCAATTAAAGCCGAAAGGTCAAAATTACCGACGACATCTTGACCTTCGGGATCAGGTGAAGCATCCAAAATAAACAGCCGACCATCATCAATCAACTGCTGTAAATCCCAGCCGAAGCTTTGAGCATTTTTAATAATATCTTCAGGCGATTCCTCAAAAGTGACAAAGACCCCTGGCTCATCAAAGTGAACAATACCGTTATAGAGAAACTGGACGGCCATCAGTGTTTTGCCCGTACCAGAGGTACCGCTAGTCAATGTCGTTCGACCAACCGGAAGACCGCCATGACTAATATCGTCAAAACCTTCGATCATGGTGCGAATTTTCTGCACACCCATGAGTTTTTTGGAGGATGTTTTTTTATCTTGAGAAGATTGATTCATGGGGATATCACAACAAAGTTATTAACAGAAGTCGCAAAAATTACGTAAAATTAGCTAAAAAGCTTTGAAAATGAAGTATCAAAATCGTTATTTTCATTATCCCCGTAGAAGCCATTTAACTTAGTTAAAGCGCTCTTCTTCCTGCAACTCGTCGTATAAAAGATCTAGGCCAATTAAAACTCGCTCTCGATCAGAAAGATCGCCAATAATTTTACGAACTGGGGGGGGCAAAATCTTAGCCAAGGTTGGCGTTGCCAAGATTTTATCTTCCTCAGCTAACTGAGGATTTTTTAGCACATCAATTACTTTAAGCGCATAAACTCCCTGAAACTCTTGTTCGAGAATGTTATTTAAGGTTTTAAGGGCCCGAATTGAGTTAGGTGTATTGCCTGCAACGTAAAGCTTTAGGATATAAGTTTTTTTGAGCGGACTCATAGAAATTTTGCAGATTAGCTTAAAGAGTTTGTCAACCGGAAAACAAAAGTTAATTTTTTAGAGTTCTCTTGGAATTGAGCGACGATACATTTCACACAGATGGGCAATGACATCGATCAAGGTAAGGCGGTAGTCTAGCAAAATCTCTTCGCTACGCCCTTCAATCTGCAACTGCTTGGAAAACTCATCCATCAAGTCCATATGAATCTCAACAATTTGGGAAACCGGAATGTCAGCAAAAAAAGCAACATTAACATAGTCATCAATTTTTTGATTCAGGGTGGCATCCTTAGAAAAATAGCTAAGGATAATTCTGCGGTAATCGTTGCTGAGTTTCTCTAGCAGTTCTTGGCGCTCTGCGCGGGTCATATTACGAAAAAAGTTTTGGGCATTGCGCTTGTAATAAACTCCAAGATAACCTAGACGCTCTTTGAGTTTTTTGGCAAGCATCTGTTGCTTGGTTGTCAGAACGCTCAGAGAACTATCGGCTACAGCGGGTGGGCTATTGGTGTCGCGATCGCCAATTGAGAGCGTTAAAAACCGATCAATTGCTTGGTGAATGCAGTCTTCCAAATCGCTGAGATTTTCTTGATGGAGATACGTCACAACGGCCTGTAAAGACGACGACACTAGCTGTTCGTCCAGCGCAGCGGTGTTTTCAGCAGCAGGCGCAGGACTCGCAGGGTCGTCTATTAAAATAATGGGTAAAAGCGCTTTTTGAGCTTCTAGCTGCTCTAGCAGTTGCTCAATATTCACACTACGCTGCAAAATTAAACAATCAATTTGATGGTGATGGGTAGTTGCCCAACTCAGCAGTGTAGCCTCATCTGGCACCTGTTTAAGCACATAGGAATCCTGGCTGAGGTTTTGCCTGAGCGTCTCAGCAAGTTCAGGAGCAGGAGCAAAAATACCAACGAGAAATTGAGAGGGCAAAATGCGTTAGAAATAGAGAGCGTTAACTGCCACTTCAAGCTGACACCCCGATCAAGGAGTCGTAGGCAGACTTTTCAGCACGCCGAACAGCTTGCATCGCAAGATTCTTAACAATTATTGTAAAGTCAAAGGTGGCTGAAAGAGAAAGCTGCCCCATAATTGAGATAGGTTATGCCCTGCCGCCCACAGACTCTAGCGTTCAAGCCCGGTTCGAGTGGGCTTTATAAGGTTGGGACATAAGTGTAAGTCATAATAGTTTGCCTGCCGAATTCAGCCATTTTTACGGTGAGGGCTTGGCGTTAATCTAATTGAACCTGGCTAACCTAAAACTAGCCTATCATTCTCCGAGCGCTTAACCGCGACACTGCAACAGCTTCAGCACTTTCAGGAGGCGACTCTCCTCCCTAGTTCATGGTTACACTTACCATTGCTCAATTTTTGAGCCAAGTTCCTAGCTGCAAGCAGTCAAGCACGATCGCTCTAGCCTGGCAATGCTGCTGCCGTTCTCAGCAAGACTACCTGGTTTTAGTCAATCTTGATTATCATCCGGTGGGTCTGTTAAAAACAGCCCAGATTGCTGTGTATCTGTCTCAAACGGGAGGGTTGCCAGCCGCCGATTCTCTGGTGGAACATTTTGCTGCTGAGATCGAGCCGCTCAGGGTGATCTCAGCAGACACGTTACTATCCGTTTTTTGGCAGCAGCTAGCTGCGCAGCCCGCTCATTGGGCTATTGTCGATGCCCAATCACGCTATCTGGGCTTACTGGATAGCGCTAAGCTGCTGCAGTTTGTAGCGGCTCATCCCGCTATTATGGCATCCCTTGCCCAGCCAGCCGTATCCTGGTCTGGAGGAAGCGTTTTATTGGGGAAAAATCAGCTCCTTCAGCGGCTCAGTGCTGAGACTAGCTTATCGACCCTCTGTCAGCAAATTTTGATCGAAACTTTTGAGCAACTGCCCCTACCGCTACAGTTGCAGTCTGGCTCAGGGCAAGTTTTGGGGCAAACGCCTACCTGGCAAGATCGATTTGCAGAGCTAGCTGAAGTGGCTCAGGTGCCAGCGACCCCAACTCAGTCATTTCAAACTATTGCAAGGACGATAGACCCGGTTGGAGGCGCTGGGCCAGCAACAGCCAGCCAGCCTCGCCTCAAAGCGATTACGGCCACATTGACCACGGCGGCTGCGCCTGAGATGACCAATAGCGAGCGATCGCAGCAGTGGCAGGTTTGGCGAGTACCCATTGTCATCAACTTAGCCGAGTTAACCCACCAAGCGCGTTTTGTTTCAGATTGGGTACTGAATTCTGAAGCGGTTGGGATTGAACAGCTTTGTGCCATGCCCGATTTGAGTTTGGCAACACCGCCGTTGCAGTTTTGGCTGCTGATTGTACAGCCTGTTTTGGGTGAATGGCAGCAAATGCAAGCCTTAAGCGATCGCAATGCAGACTTAGAACACACTAATTTGCTCAAGGCAGAACTGCTGGGCTGTCTCAGCCATGAACTCAAAACCCCGCTCACCTCACTGCTAGGCTTGTCGAAGCTGCTGCAAGATCATCGTTTGGGATCGCTAAACGAGCGTCAAAATCGTTATGCAGCGCTCATTTATCAAAACGCTCGTAGCCTCAAGGCCACTGTGAACGAGATTTTAGATCTCACCCGCATTGAGTCGGGTCAAATGACGATTACCTCAGAACCCGTCAACCTGGCCGAGCTTTGTCGTCAAGCCCTATTGCAAGCCGAAGACTACAATCGAGCCCGAGGTGAAGGAGAAGCCCGGACGCATCCGCTGACGCTGAACCAGTTTCACCTCAAAATTGAACCGGGTTTAGAGCAACTGGTGGTGGACGAACTGCGGTTACAGCAAATTCTCATTCACCTCCTCAGCAACGCCCTGAAATGTACCCCCGAAACCGGAGAGATAGGACTCACGGTTCAGCGGTGGGGCAATTGGATCTTGATCAGCGTTTGGGATACAGGCGTTGGCATTCCGATAGGGCAGCAGCGCTTTATTTTTCATCGTTTACAGCGCATTGAAAACCCTCTGACCCAGCGTTTTACTGGCCCAGGGTTGGGTTTGGTTTTGGTGCGGCAGCTAGCCCGCTTGCAGGGGGGAGAAATTAGCTTTGTTTCTCAACCCGCTCAGGGCAGCCAGTTTACGCTGATGTTGCCGACTACGGCAACGCTACCCGAGCAAAGCGTTCCGGCTGAAGCGCTACTGCCTACTGCCGAACAAATGCTAGTGGTTATTTTGGAGACTGACCCGGTACAGCTTGCTGCCCTCAGCCAATCACTCAAGTCGATGGGTTGTTGGCCTGCGATCGCCCGTTCTCAACAAGAACTGATTGAAAAGGTGCGGCAGCTACGTCCACGCGCCGCCTTGCTGAACCTAGCCACCGCTGATCTCAACGTTGAGTGGTTAATGAAGCAACTGCGCACCGAAGCCGAAAAAGAACCGCTAGCCCTGATTGCGATCGCAACGGAGTCTGCACCTGTAAGCCCTGACCTCGTCGATCATGTCCTAAATTTGCCAATCGATGCGGCTACGTTTGAGCCGCTTTTTGCCCAGTTTCAGCCGAAAAAACCAACCCTGGCAAAGTCTACAGTGCTACTGCTGAAGCAAACCGACATGCTAGGCGGAGCAGCTAGCCCGGTTGACCAGATCTTGCAGCAATATCAGTGTCGGGTTTTAGAAGTAGACGATATTGATCAAGCGAGGCTGTTAGCCCAAATTTGGCGACCCCAGGTTATTTTGCTCGATCCAGAAATTGCAGATCCAGGGATTTATCTGCAGCGTCTAAGCCAGCAGCCTTCGTTAGCTCACTTGCCGATTGTGACCCTCACCAGTGAAGCGACCCAGTTAGCCAATCAGCTTCCCCCCCTCAAAGTTTTTCCTTGCTTGGCTGCTTTGAGTGATCCCACGTCGGGGACGCTAACAGGTTCACCCTTGCTAGAAGCGATTCAGGTAGCCATCCAAACCTCGCAACCGCTTTAGTCCAGCTTTTCGCCACTAAAAATAAAGATGGGATCTACGGCTGCGAATACCTGATGATAGCCGCGCATTTCAAGCCGATTGACGGCGGGTTGTACCACCTCAATATTGCGAACCTGCAGTTTTGAAAAGCTTTCTGAAACCTGGTATAGATTTTCTAAGTTGCTGACCGTAACCACAAAGCGTCCACCAGTTGCCAAAAACCTCCACGCGGTTTCTAAAGTAGCTTGGAGAGGACGGCCACCTTCAATCAAAATGCAGTCAGGCTGATAGGGCAACTGGGCTAAACACTCAGGAGCGCTCCCTTCAATCACCTCAACGTTGCTCACCTGAAAGCGATCGCAGTTGTGACGAATTAAAGTGGCGACTTCTTGATCGCGCTCCACCGCAACAATTTGCCCTGTGGCACACAGCAGCGCCGCCTCGATGGTAATCGTGCCTGTGCCAGCCCCAATATCCCAAAGGACGGCGTTTTTCTGCAGCCGCAGGTAGCCTAATACTAAAAGTCTTACCTCTCGCTTGCTCATCGGAATACCCGGAAGTTGCTCAAATAAGCTGTCAGGAATACCGGGGGTTGTGTAGGGCCACAGAGAAGCCATTGCATCTTTAGTCATGGGTTAACAATCTTGATCGTCTGTAAGCTTGCATCGCTGCAACCCGTCAGTTGCCCCCCCGCCTGACGAATAGCTTGCAAATAGGCGATCGCGGCTGATTCAATCCGTTCGCCCGGAAAAATGAGTGGAATACCGGGGGGATAAGGACAAATTAACTCGGCACTTATCTGGCCGATAGCTGCCGCTACGGTTACAGTTTTTGCAGGCGAGAAAAACGCTTGCCGGGGAGAAAGGGAGGGGACAGCCGCATCGGCAGGCGGCGTCAGGTCGGGCGGCGTCAGCCGTTTAGCAAGGGGTTGCTGGGTTACGAGTTGCTTAAAAGCCAAGACTAGCTGATCAACATCAGCCACCGTATTGCCCAAGCTGATGATAAAGGTCAGGTGGCTCAAGCTAGGGAGTTCAGCCGTGACCCCTAGCTGAGTGTGTAACCATTCATCTACGGCAAAACCCGTTAACCCTAACCCAGCCACCTCAACGGTTAAACGGGTCAAATCTAGACGCGCTGGGGCAACATCGGCAGGTGCCAAAATCCGTAGCCCCGCTAAGCGGCTAAGTTGCGATCGCGCGGTCTGCGCTAGTTTTAGGGTTTGGGTGATCAAAGCGGTTCCCGCTGTCGCCATTTGCTGACGAGCAGCATCTAAAGAAGCCAGCAGTAAATAGTTGGGGCTGCTTGACTGGGTTATCTGTAGGGCTTGCCGCAGGCGATCGCGATTAACTTTTTGCCCTTGTACATGCAGCATTGACGCTTGAGTCAGCGCTGCTAGCACCTTGTGAGTAGATTGGACGACAATATCAGCCCCCGCTGACAAGGCTGACTGTGGCAGTTCAGTATGAAAACCAAAGTGGGCACCGTGAGCCTCATCTACAATCAGGGGGCAGTTCAGCAGGTGCAGGCGTTCAGCGATCGCCGCCACCTCTGAGCAAACGCCTAAATAGGTCGGTGATACCAATAAAACAGCCTTCAAGTCTGGATGCTGGGCGATCGCTTGGTCAACCTGTGCCAAAGTTGTTCCCTGCACCACATCCCAGGTAGCATCATAAGGGGGCTGTAGCCAGACCGGAATCGCCCCCGACAGCACTAAAGCCGCAAAAACTGAACGATGAGCATGGCGCGGCACAAGCACCTGATCGCCAGGGCTGCAAACCGCTAGCAAAGCCGCTTGCAGCCCACAGGTTGAGCCATTGGCTAAAAAGAAAGTTTCTTCTGCCCCAAAAGCCTTGGCCGCTAACGTTTGGGCGGTTTGAATTGGCCCAGTAGGCGCAAATAGATTGTCTAATTCTGGCAGTTCGGGTAAGTCAGCCCGCAGAGCCTCGACCCCGATCAACTGCCGCAGATCGATCGCCGCCCCTTGTCCCCGTTTG
This sequence comes from Almyronema sp., assembly GCF_052168255.1. Lineage (NCBI taxonomy): Bacteria > Bacillati > Cyanobacteriota > Cyanophyceae > Nodosilineales > Nodosilineaceae > Almyronema > Almyronema sp. The sequence continues at coordinate 38,636 of NZ_JBQLZL010000079.1, forward strand.
TGGCCAGGGGTGTAAAAAGCTGCTTGGGCTTTCTGCGCACACTGCTGCAAAGCTGAAACCAGGGGAGCCTGATTTTGATCAGTTACCGAGTGCTGAGAGCAGGCATTGTCAGAGGTCATACTCTCAAGCTGGATCACAGCGAATTTCTACCAAAAAGCCGTCTGGGTCATAGCAGTAAATGCCGCGCCCAGTTGGGCGGCTGACCGGGCCGTGATCAATGGGTACCTGGTTTTGCTGTAAAACTGCGATCGCTAGATCAAATAGCTCAGGTGCAATCTCAAAAGCCAAGTGGTTGGCTCGGGTGAATTGCTGCTGAGGATCGGCATGGGGTGGCAGCAAATCTGGCTCCCAAAACAGATCCAAAATAGTCCCATCTGGCAATTTAAAGTTAGCAACCTGGCCAGCCGCAACCAGATCTTTCAAGGTTTCTGGTACTTCTGTTCCGGTTAACTCATGTAGCCCTAAAATCTCACCGTAAAACTGACGAGAGGCCGCCATGTTTTGAACATTGAGGGCTATGTGATGAATTCCTTTGAGGGTATGTTTAGGCAATTGCATGGTGATAGAAGGCAATGTGAGGCAACTTAGCAAAAGGAAGATGCTGCCTTTGATGATATCTAAGTAAAAACCTCAAACATCCTGACAATCAGCTTTTTCGCTAGAAAAGCGTATCTGTGAGCCTAGTAGGCGTGTATGGGCTAGAGGGAGCAAGATGACGAACAAGGCATTGCTTGTTGGTGTTGATAAAACCGGAGTATGGTTACCATCCAATCCGTTAGGGGCTGCAACTGAAACGATCCAAGCACTGCGTGAGGTCATAACTTCAGAAAAAGGGCCTTTTCAAACGACTGAGGTTGAAACTTTAATCAATCCAGATGCACAGCAAACTCGTCAGGCGATCGCCCGTTTGTGTACCAATGCCGAAGTAGACGATCTCAGATTGCTCTATTTCTTCGGTGCTGGTTTGATGGAAGCGGAAACCAGAAAAGTTTATTTAGCGGCGGCCAATACCGACCCCCACTATTTACAGACAACAGCCGTCTCGGCAGACTTTCTTAAGGGTTCGCTTGATAGCAGCTTATCCCAAAGGCAAATGGTAATTTTAGACTGTGGCTGGTATGGCACGCTGAGCGAAAACTCATCCATTTTGGGTTCTGTCAATTTGGCTCACCTGGCTAGCGAACATCGCGTGGTTTTAACCTGTGGTGGTCAGTCGCTAACGATGACGGCTAAAGGCCCGCTGCCGCTCTATACGCAGATTTTAATCGAAGGCATTCGGACGGAACTGGCAGATATCAATGGCGACAGTGCTATTTCTGCGGCTGAGCTGCATCATTACATTTACCGTGAAATTCATGAAACTGATCTAGAGATTTACCCTTTTCTCTATGCGCTGGGCAATAGCGCCCAGCTAACGCTGATGCAGTTACCAACCTATGCGCCAGAGCAAGAATACCGCCGCAGCGTAGAAGAGTACATAGCTGCCGACTACGGCACGCTGACCCCGCAAAGCCGCAAAGTTCTAGACTTTTTGCGCCAAAACTTGGACTTGCCGACTCAGGTGGCCGAGGCGATTGAAGCTCAGGTCTATCTGCCTCATCAGGAAAAGCGCCAAAAACTGGATCAGTATCAGCAAGTTTATTTAGAAGCCATTCAGTTGGAAAATCCGCCGCGCCAGATTATCCGTCGTCGCCTGCGATCGCTCCAGCGTCGGCTCGAATTAACCGATGACGAAATTAGATTTGTAGAAGAACAAGCCCAGCTCAACCGCGAACCTGCGGTTTTAGCGGCTGAAACCGAATCCCGCGATCGCGAAATCGAAGTTTTAGGTGGCAAACGGGCAATCGCCGCGCTTTCAGAACATCCGATTGATCGAGAAACCGTAGCCTGATCCAAAAGCTGTCACCCCCTCTCAGCTGCGCTGATAGGCAATATAGCTAAAGGCTGAAAGAAAGTTTTTGGGCAGAGGCTTTCAGCGATTGAAGTATCTTAGCTCTGGTGGTTACAGCGATACAGCCTTTATGGGCAAACACGCTTGACTAAAAAGGGACGTTGGTTAACGTCCCTTTGGATCAAAACTCAATTCAGTAGACTAAAACGACGGCAGATTTAGCCCAGCACGGCCTTAGCACGAGCAATCACGTTATCAACCGTGTAGCCAAACTTCTCCATGACCAAATCGCCAGGTGCAGAAGCCCCAAAGCGCTCAATGCTGATCATGTCGCCCTCAGATCCCATGTAGCGGCACCAGCCAAAGCTAGAAGCTGCTTCAACCACCAACCGCTTAGTAACAGATTTGGGCAGCACCGACTCTTTATAAGCCTGATCTTGAGCTTCAAACAACTCCCAAGAAGGCATAGAGACCACCCGCACCTTTTTGCCATCGGCTCGCAGTTGCTCCGCTGCATCTACACAGAGAGAAACCTCACTCCCCGTCCCAATCAAGATAATATCGGGCGTTTCTTCAGCACCAGAGAGTACATAAGCTCCCTTAGCCGTATTTTCAATGGAAGAACCGTCCAGGTTGGGGACGTTTTGCCGGGTAAAAGCAATTAGAGTTGGCGCTTTGCGATTTTCAACCGCAATCTTATAGGCACCCGAAACTTCATTACCATCTGCCGGACGAATGACCGTCAAATTGGGAATTGCGCGTAAAGAAGCCACCGTCTCTACCGGCTGGTGGGTAGGGCCGTCTTCACCTAAACCAACAGAATCGTGAGTCATGACGTAAATCACGCCAGCCTCAGAAAGCGCTGAAAGCCGAATAGCAGCCCGCATGTAGTCAGCAAAAACCAGGAACGTGGCACAGTAGGGAATCAAACCAGAATTGTGCAGCGCAATTCCGTTGCAAATAGCGCCCATGCCATGTTCGCGCACACCAAAGCGCAGATTGCGATTTTCGTACTGGCCTAGCTGGAAATCGCCAGAGACTTTAATTTCTGTCAGGTTGGAGTGGGTTAAATCAGCAGAACCACCAATTAATTCAGGTAAAGCTGGGGCTAGGGCGTTCAGCGTTGCCTGCGAGTGTTTACGTGTGGCCGTGCCTTTGTCAGCCGGGGTAAAGGTGGGTAGACCATCAGCCCAGCCTTCAGGCAATTTGCCTGACAACATCCGCTCAAACTCAGCAGCGGCTTCGGCATACTGGGTGCGATAGGTGGCCAGGGTTTCTTCCCATTCAGCTTCGTAGCTAGCCCCCCGCTCAACCGCTTTGCGCATGTGGTTGAGCGCATCTTCGGGAACTTCAAAGTCACCATAGCTCCAGCCAAGGTTTTCGCGGGTGGCAATAATTTCATCTGTGCCCAAAGCTGCTCCATGCACGCCGGGAGTGTTGGCTTTGTTAGGAGAGCCGTAGCCAATGGTGGTGGTTACTTTGATTAGCGAAGGCTTGTCAGTAACGGCTTTGGCATTTTCGATCGCTTTGGCGATCGCATCTAGATCAGTATTGCCATCCTCAACGTGCTGCACATGCCAGCCATAAGCTTCAAAACGCTTGGCTACATCTTCGGTAAAAGAGATATCTGTAGAGCCGTCAATCGAGATGTGGTTGTCGTCATAAAGCGCGATGAGTTTGCCCAAGCCAAGGTGCCCGGCTAAAGAGCAAGCTTCGCCGGAGACGCCCTCCATGTTACAGCCATCGCCCAAGATGACGTAGGTGTAATGGTCAACCAGGGTGCAGTCAGACTGGTTAAAACGTGCAGCCAAATGCGCTTCCGCCATCGCTAAGCCCACGGCATTGGCAATGCCCTGACCGAGGGGTCCGGTGGTCACCTCAACCCCTGGTGTTTCAAAGTTTTCGGGGTGGCCGGGAGTACGAGAACCCCACTGCCGAAACTGTTTAATGTCATCTAAACCAACGCTGTCGTACCCCGTCAGGTAAAGCAAGGCATACTGCAACATGCAACCATGACCCGCTGAAAGCACAAAGCGATCGCGGTTAAACCAGTTGGGATTTTTGGGATTGAACCGCATAAATTTGTCCCACAAGACAAACGCCATGGGGGCAGCCCCCATCGGCAGACCAGGGTGACCCGACTTCGCCTTTTCAACGGCATCAATGGCTAGAAATCGGATGGAATTAATACAAAGTGCTTCCAGAGATTGGGTTGCGACAGCCATAGTCCTAATGATTGAGTAACGGTACAAGGAGCCTGGGTCATCAGTATTAACGCCCTGAAGCCCTTAAGATGTGAGGCGCTTTCCCCATCATCCCATCCTGAGGGAGCGAGGATCAAGCAATTGTCATAGGTTATTTGAGGACACGTACCGAGTGGTCTGCCCTGATAAACCCCAAGCCAGCGTCCGCTAGCTTACCCGTAAGGCTAGCCCTCTTGATAGGTCATTATACCTATGGACTGTAGCCTTAGCGACTGAATTTTTGGAAAGCTAGGGTAACGTTATGCCCCCCAAAGCCAAATGAATTAGACAAAGCAACGTCCACTTTTAGGGCACGGCTTTGATTGGGTACATAGTCCAAATCACAGCCAGAATCAGGATTTTCCAGGTTGATCGTAGGCGGTACCTGATCATTGGCAACAGCCATGACTGTTGCAACGCCTTCAATCCCCCCTGAACCTCCCAACAGGTGCCCAGTCATAGATTTAGTAGAGCTAACAGCGATTTCATAAGCGCGATCGCCCAAGGCTCGTTTGATGGCTTCAGTTTCTGTCGGATCGTTGGCTGGTGTACTGGTGCCGTGGGCATTGATGTAGTTAATGTCTTGCGGCTGTAGCCCCGCATCTTTGAGAGCTAGCTGAATTGAGCGGGCAGCCCCTTCACCACCGGGTACAGGTGCGGTCATGTGGTAGGCATCACACGTCATGCCATAGCCAACGATTTCAGCGTAAATTTTGGCTCCTCGGCTAAGGGCATGTTCCAGTTCTTCGAGCAGCAAAACGCCGCAGCCTTCACCCATGACAAAGCCATCGCGATCGCGATCGAAAGGGCGACTGGCATGAGCCGGATCATCATTGCGGGTAGATAGCGCTCTGGCTGAAGCAAACCCGGCCACTGCCAGCGGCGTAATGGCAGCTTCAGTGCCGCCAGCAACCATCGCTTGCGCATAGCCTTGTTGAACTAGACGAAAGGCATCACCAATGGCGTTAGAGCCTGCTGCACAAGCGGTAACCGGGCAAGAATTAGGGCCTTTTGCTCCTAAATGAATAGCAGTCAACCCTGCCGCCATATTGGCAATCATCATGGGCACCATAAACGGGCTACACCGACTGGGGCCACGGCTTAAATAAATTTCTTGCTGGTCTTCTAAAACTTTGATGCCGCCGACGCCGGTGCCAATCATGACACCGACTTGCTCGGCGTTTAGATCAGTAATCTGAAACTGGGCATCTTCGATAGCTTGCTGGCTTGCCGCTACCGCAAACTGAGCAAAGCGATCCATACGCTTAGCATCTTTGCGATCGACATAGTCGAGCGGGTCAAATCCTTTGACTTCACCTGCAATCCGACAAGCATGTTTAGAGGCATCAAAGGCAGTAATAACATCAATACCGTTGCGACCGCTGATCAACCCCTCCCAATAGTCAGAGAGCGTATTTCCTAACGGCGTAACAGCGCCTAGTCCCGTAATAACAACACGCTTTTTATTAAAATCTGCCATGACTTACTTACAAACTAATCGATGTCTACCCAGAGTGCAGATAGCCTGATCTTCTTGAGGCGTATTTGCCCTCTAAACAGCGGATTTTTCTTTGATGAAGTCTACAGCAGCTTGAACGGTGCCGATATTTTCAGCCGCTTCATCAGGAATTTCAATATCAAACTCTTCTTCTAGGGCCATTACCAATTCAACGGTATCTAGGGAATCGGCCCCTAAGTCATTAGCGAAGCTAGCTTCGGGCTTAACTTCCGACTCTTCCACACCCAGTTGCTCAGCAACAATCTTTTGAACCTTTTCAAAAACTGCGTCCTGGCTCATGTTCCTCTTCTCTTAGCGACCGTAATAAACCAAATACATTCCGCATACCTAAACTACGATACACGCAACTAAATCAAGCGAACAGCCCTTGAACTAGCTCTTTTCTCGGGTTTAAGCATTCCTACATCTTAATCTGAAAGCGTACCTCTCTTCGCCACGAATGCAGCAATCAATGCTGAAACCGCAGTGGCATGACGATCCAAAGCGATCGCTTTTAACCAAGGATATTACGTTCCATAAAGTTTTGTGGTTAAGCGTTCAATCTGGAAAATCCCTCGCTATAGACTATTCATTGATTGGAGAACCCTTACCTGATGGTCGATTCCAGAGGTCATTCTTGATGCTCTGGCTTTGTACTATTGAAAATCTTTAACATTGGAGTCTTAATTCAATGTCTCATTCAGTCAAAATCTACGATACTTGTATCGGCTGTACGCAGTGCGTCCGGGCTTGTCCTACGGACGTTTTGGAGATGGTGCCCTGGGATGGCTGTAAAGCTGGCCAGATTGCCTCTTCGCCTCGAACTCAAGACTGTGTGGGCTGCAAGCGGTGTGAAACGGCTTGCCCTACTGACTTTTTGAGTATTCGAGTTTATCTAGGAGCTGAAACCACGCGTAGCATGGGCTTAGCTTACTAGGGCATACGCCGACCTTGATTATCCTGTCGTCCTTAAATTTAAGGATGCTAAGCTGCGGGGGAACGTTTCCCCCTTTTTTTGTGGCAGCTTTTATTTAAGACTTGGTACATAAGATTGGTTTTGCTCGGTGGGGGTGAGATCGGCTAAGGCCAGATCGCGGCGGATCAAGCGTCCATTTGGCCCAATAATCTGACGGGGTAAATCGGCTAAGTTAATCAGGCTGCGATCGCCCATGTTATAGCCTGTATAGGTTGTCGTATCCGTCTGCCAAAAGATATCCATCACTGTAAGCGTTTGCATCGGCGCATCAATTCGTCCGAGCCAGGTGCGAGGCCCGCTACCTAAGGCACCGCAATGAAGAAACTCCAAGTTACCTAAGCGAGCCGGGTAATAGGCGTGATGGTGCCCACAGATATAGGTATGAACGTTGTGACGCTCTAATAGGGCACGCAGCTCATCCGCCCGCTCTAGAATTTCGCCAGCGCGATCGCGACCTTGCGATACCGCGTAAAACGGCAAATGTCCTATCACAATGCGGCGCTTGGCGCTTTGTGCTTCAGCGCTAGCCAAACTGCGATCGGCCCAGGCCACCTCATCTGCGGCCACCGTCGCTGAAGAGGCATCCCAAACTAGATAAAAAATGTCATTGTGCAGAGCGCTGTAGTAGAAGGGGTATCCGGCGCGATCGACAAAGTTGAGGCCAACGTCTCGCTGCGAGTCTTGCCAGTAAGCCTGAGCCAAATCTCGTTCCAGCCCATAGAGAAAATTGCCGTTGACTTTGACGCTAGAAGCATCGTGATTGCCCAAAGTAAAAATGAACGGCAGTCCCGTTTGTCGAATGGGCTGCAGCACTTTTTGGTCAAACCCAGCCCACATCGCCCGAATTTCAGACTCCGTGAGTGAAAGCTTTTGCCCAGCTACCATATCGCCTGCGCACACAACTAGATCGGGCTGCCAGTCCGCTACCATCTGAGCCGCTTCTTCAACTTCAGCGCGATAATCGGTCGAACCATAGGGGCTGTTAATGTCGCTAAAGACCACTAGCCGCACATCCCCCCGTTGCGGCCCATACATCCCAGCAGGACTGGGGTTGCTCGGCATTACCGTTTTTGCCCCCGCTTTAAACGATTCGCCAGCCGCCGCGATCGCTTGCGTGTCGGCCAACGCCGGGGTCAAACTGGTACGACTAAAGACTCGATGGCTCACCCAACTGGTACTCGCACCGAGGGTCAGCCCCCCCAAAACTAAAAAATGGCGACGGCTAAGGCTCATAGCAGTTAAACAGCAGCAGATCACCCAAACTTTAGCATTGAGCGATTGAATTGCGGTTAAGAACTTGAGATCGGTTCTTTCCTCTGTCAGATGTCAGATCGATCAAATTAGATTCCAATGTGGGGCAATATTGCCGCTAGTTTTACTGCTTATGAGCGCTGCCCCCTTGAATGTCACCCAAAAGCTAATTCAGTCTCACCTGGTTTCAGGCCAGCTAGAACCGGGGGCGGAAATTGGTTTGCGCATTGACCAATCACTCACGCAAGATGCCACCGGGACGATGGTGATGTTAGAGCTAGAGGCAATGGGACTTGATCGGGTCAAAACCGAGCTATCAGCTCAGTATGTCGATCACAATCTATTGCAAACCGACTATAAAAATGCAGACGATCACGCCTTTTTGCGTTCTGCCTGTCAACGCTTTGGCATCTGGTATAGCCGTCCGGGCAATGGCATTTCTCATGTTGTCCATATGGAGCGCTTTGGGGTTCCTGGGAAAACCCTGATCGGCTCAGATAGCCATACCCCTGCTGCTGGCGCGATGGCAATGCTCGCTTTTGGGGCGGGCGGCCTTGATGTGGCTTTGGCAATGGCCGGAAAGCCCATGTTTATTAAAATGCCACGGGTTTTGGGAGTTAAACTCACGGGTGAATTACCAGACTGGGTTAGCGCGAAAGATGTGATTCTAGAGATGCTGCGCCGCTACGACGTTGATGGTGGTCGAGGGCTAATTGTGGAGTATTACGGGCCAGGGCTTGCCAGCCTTAGCGCCATGGATCGCCACGTAATCGCCAACATGGGTACCGAGCTAGGAGCGACGTCGACGGTATTTCCCGCCGATCAAGAAGTTCAACGGTTTTTGACGGAGCAGCAGCGAGGAGAAGTCTGGACAGAAATTATTGCCGACGCTGGCGCTAGCTACGATCTCCAAACCGAAATCAATTTGTCAGAACTGGTACCGCTGATTGCCTGCCCGAGCAGTCCGGGGAATGTGGTAACAGTGCGGCAAGTGGAGGGGCGCGACGTGGGTCAGGTGGTAATCGGGTCTTCGGCCAATCCAGGACTGCGGGATTTTTGGATAGTCAGCGCGATCGCGAAAGGAAAAGTCGCCTGCGATCGCGTTTCTTTTGATATCAACCCCACCTCGCGGCAGGTGATTGAAAATTTAGCAGTGATGGATGATAGCCCTTTTCTCGATTTAATCCAGGCTGGGGCTAGGTTTCATCAGGCAGGCTGTCTCGGCTGCATTGGTATGGGGCAAGCGCCCGCTTCAAAACAAATTTCACTGCGAACGATGCCGCGTAACTTTCCGGGGCGATCGGGTACAGCCGATGATCAAGTTTATTTGTGCAGTCCGGAAACAGCCGTAGCCGCTGCCCTGACCGGAAAAATTACCGATCCGCGCGACTTAGCCAGCTTATACGACCTGATCTATCCCCCCTACCAGCCGCCAGAACAGACCATTATCAACACCGATATGTTAGTGGCTCCCCCCAAAGAGGGTAGCCCGGTCAAGATTGAAAAAGGCCCCAACATTAAATCGTTTCCTGACTTTGAAGCCCTGCCCGATACCGCAACCGTACCCGTGCTGCTGAAGGTAGGCGACAACATTTCCACCGACGAGATTTTGCCGGCTGGAGCACGGGTTTTGCCATTTCGCAGCAATATTCCTGGCATCAGTCAGTTTGTTTACTACCTCAACGACCCCACCTTTGCCGAACGGGCTGAAGCCAGCAAAGCTCAATTTGGCGGTCATGTGCTGGTAGCGGGTCATAACTATGCCCAAGGATCTAGCCGGGAACATGCCGCGATCGCTCCACGTTATTTAGGTCAAATTGCCGTCTTAGCTAAATCCTATGCCCGCATTGGCTGGCAAAACCTGGTGAACTTTGGCATCTTGCCCTTAGAGTTTGTCAACCCAGACGACTACGCCACCGTCAACGCCGCCGATGAAATCGAACTGGTCAACCTGCGAACCGTTGTCTACTCCAAAGAACCGTTTCAGGCCAAAAATTTGACCCAAGGTTTAACCTATGAGCTGACCCATCAACTCAGCGATCGCCAACGACAGGTCATCCTGTTAGGCGGCCTAATCAACGAATACAAAGCCAAACTGAAAGAAGACGGCAACTGCTAAAAAATTCAGAAAGACCCAAAGCCCGCAAAGCTTGGCATAATTCTGCGGTCAGTTACAAGTCAGTAAACACTGTAAAGGACTGAAGCTTTAGCTAGATCAAAAATCAACTATTCCTCAAGGAAGTTGACAACAGATAACAACGGTTTAAAGACTGAATTGCAGTCACCCCAAAGTCTGAAAAGGCAGACGTTTATCAAGATATTTATACAGAATTGTATAGGGCTTGATGCAAAGGCGTTGGTTTTGGCTATGGTAAGATTCTGAATGGATAGCAGAAGCAAGGATTTCTAGGCATGTCAGCCGCACAAGTTACAGATTCTACGTTTAAGCAAGAGGTACTTGAGAGCGACGTTCCGGTCTTAGTCGATTTTTGGGCCCCTTGGTGCGGCCCTTGCCGGATGGTTGCTCCCGTTGTTGATGAAATTGCCGAGCAGTATGCTGGGCAAGTCAAAGTTGTCAAAGTTAATACTGACGAAAACCCTAGCGTGGCCAGTCAGTATGGCATTCGGAGTATTCCGACACTGATGATTTTCAAAGGTGGGCAACGAGTAGACATGGTTGTTGGGGCCGTTCCCAAAACGACCTTGGCTAACACGCTAGAGAAGTATCTCTAGTGATCTTGCTTTAGCGGCAACATAGCTGAGCAGTCATTAGATTCCTCAATCATCTAAAGTAAAGATCTTCAAAGTACAGCCCTAGTCTTTGCGACTGGGGCTGATTTTGTTGACGCTTATAGCCAAAGGCAGAGAGATAACTGCTGCAAAAAAACCTTTGCGTCTGGCATCTTTAGCCTTCTGGCTTTGGCTATAAATCTCGCTAGAATAAAGTGCTAGCCGTTAATTCGAAGGTTATGGTTGCTTCTCCATCCGATTTGCCGACTTCGATTCAATCAGATATGGCCAGCTTTATGGCGCAAGTTTCTAGCCTGCAACATGGGCAACTAATCCAGCAGGTGTTAGAAACGATTCTACGGATGGTTGGCCGCGAGGCGGATCGACTGGACTGGAAGATCCTAAACTATGCCCTGCAAGATATGGAAAAGGGCTTTCAGTTGTTTTATCCCCATCGGCACATTCGCAAAGTAACTATTTTTGGCTCGGCTCGTCTGTCAGCCGACAGTCCCGAGTATCAAATGGCTCTAGAATTTGCTCAGCGTATCACTCAGCAAGGGTTCATGGTAATGACCGGGGCGGGTGGCGGCATTATGGAAGCGGGTAATAAAGGCGCTGGGCCTGATCAGTCCTTTGGCCTTAATATCCAGTTGCCGTTTGAGCAAGGGGCGAATCCAGCCATTGAAAACGACCCCAAGCTGCTGAATTTTAAGTACTTTTTTACCCGCAAGCTTTTTTTCCTCCGAGAGAGTGACGCATTAGCGCTTTTCCCAGGTGGATTTGGGACTCAAGACGAAGCTTTCGAAGCTTTAACGTTAGTGCAAACCGGAAAAGCAGGGCCTTTGCCTTTGGTTTTAGTCGATCGCCCAGGGGGTGACTACTGGCTCAGTTGGGATAGCTATATTCGTAGTCATTTGCTTGAGCGGGGTCTGATCAGTTTAGACGACCCCAGCTTGTATACAATTACTCATAACCTAGATGAAGCTTGTGAAGCTATTTCTAGCTTTTACCGAGTTTTTCACTCTACACGTTATGTCGGAGAGCAACTAGTTATTCGCTTGAAGCAGCCGATCTCTGAAACGGCGATCGCCCAGCTTAATCAAGACTTTAGCGACATTCTCAAATCTGGCAAAATTCAGGCCAGCCAGGTTTTAGCTGCCGAACAGGGTGACGAAACCGAACATTTGCCTCGCTTAGTCCTGCACTTTAACCATCGTGATTTTGGCCGCCTTTACCAGCTCATTGGTACCCTCAATCAATTAGGCGACGACCATTCACCCGCCTCTGAGCATCCTGAACAAAAGTAGAAACCGGGCGTTGAAGTATAGGCTGTAGCGACAAGCGTTGAGACACCTCAGCCTTCTGCCCCCTGCTATCGAGCATGAGGCAGAAGGCAAAAAGAAAGCCATTCCGCCAAAGCAAAGACTGAAAAACTGGGCTATCTCTTAGCTACGCTCCATCACATCAACCGCTTTAGGAACGCCTGCCGTCAGCACCTCATGCCCCGTTTCAGTTACCAGCAAATCGTCTTCAATTCGAATGCCAATACCCCGCCAGCAATTGTCAACTTCCGGCTGTCCCTCGGCGGGTTCGTAATAAGGGGAGATATAAATTCCGGGTTCTACCGTCACCACATTTCCAGGTTCAAAAGGCTTCCAGGTTTTGTCGGCATTGCGTAAGATGCCAACATCGTGAACATCCAAACCCAAAAAATGGCCAGTCCCATGCATGAAGAAGGCTTTATACTGCTTATTTTCAATTAGCTCATCCACAGTTCCCCGCAGTAAACCCAACGCCACTAAGCCATCTGTAATTGTTCGAGTCGCAGCATCATGAAAGGCATTGAAGGGTTTTCCAGGCTGAACCTCAGCGATCGCCTGTTGCTGTGCTTCCAGCACCAACTCGTACAAAACGCGTTGTTCGGGAGAAAATCGTCCTCCAACTGGAAAAGTTCGGGTAATGTCTGCGTTGTAGTAATCGTAAGCACAGCCAGCATCAATCAACAGGAGATCGTCGGCCTGTAGCTGACGTCGGTTTTCAATATAGTGAAGAATACAGGCATTCTCACCAGAAGCCACAATAGAAGGATAAGCAGGCCCCATTCCCCCTTGGCGTCGAAAACGCTGCTCTAATTCGGCTTGAATTTCATACTCGTAAATACCCGGTCGAGCCATTTCGCGAGCAGCGTTATGAGCTTCAACGGTAATCGCGATCGCTTTTCGCATCAGCACCAGTTCTTCCGACTGCTTAACCCGTCGCATCGCCTGTAGCAGTAACTTAGCATCCTCAATGGCGACTGGCCCAGTACCTCGCTTTGTATAAGTCGCTAATAGTCGTTGCCATAGCTGCAAAATCTTTTGATTAAACGCTGAATCCAGGCCAAAATGATAGTACAAACGATCGGCATTTTCTACATAGTCCGGCAGCTTCTCCTCAAGCTCCTCAATAGAATAAACCTCATCCGCCTCATACAGTTCCTTAGCGCGATCGACGCCCAAACGGTAACCCGTCCAGGTTTCTTTAGCCAAATCTTTGGGCTGAACAAACAGTACAAATCTATGCTTGTCATGGTGAGGCGCTAATACCGCTACCGCCTCTGGTTCGTTGAACCCCGTCAAATAATAAAAGTCGCTGTCCTGCCGAAAAGGATACTCGACATCGTTGTGCATGACAGCCATCGGCGCACTACGAAAAATAGCCGTCGCTGTGCCCAACTGAGCCATCAGCTCAGCCCGCCGCTGAGAATAGTTAATTTGCATGCTGCTTAAAAACGATATCTGAACACCTGAACCTTCATCCCTGTAGCAGGCAACGTATTGGTTCTAACCGTCAAAGCATCTCCTGTCCCTTGACTAACCTGAGCTGCAGGTAGCGTTTGCTGCACAAGCGATAGAAACTCATCTATCGGTGCCAGCGGGCATTCCGCTGCCGCAACCCCCTCTGCAGCAGCAGTTTGGTACTGCGTAGGAATCACCAGCTTAGGATTTAAAACCTGCATAACCCCAACCGCTTCCTGAGCGTTATAAGCTTTAGGGCCACCCCCTACTGGCAGCAGCAAAACGTCAGGCCGTCCGATTAAAATTTGTTCTTCTACGCTAATCGGGGCAGCAGCTCCTCCCATGTGTACAATCGTGATGCCCGCTTGGTTCCAGCGCCAAATAACGTTATTGCCAAAGCGACGGCCTCCTTCGCGATCGTGATCGGTGAGAATCCCCTGAATGCGAAGTGGATCTAGCTCATAAATACCGGGTTCAGCCAGTAAACGGGGATTGCCGGGTAAGTCATCTACCCAACCTTCATCGAAAAGACGGCTACTAATTAGTACCAAATCAGCAGCTGCTTGCACAGGACGATAGCCCGCCGTACACCCCACAGGCCGAAACGGATTAACCAGTATCCGCTGCCCCCCACCCGTGAACAGAAAAGCACTATGGCCAAGCCACTGTAGCATCACTGAGCCGCTCGTTTGGGCTGGCAATTTCTGCCAATGCGAAGTTAACCCCAGTCCAAAAGTCGCTAAAAAGGTCGCTCCAGCATAGCGAACCAACTGTCGCCGTTTCATAACTCTTTCTCCAACATTACGTAGGCTATCAATCACAGAAACGCTCTGCAAATTTTCGCACGATACTTGCTGAGTTAGGGGCTCACGGTAGATAAGCGCTCCGCTAACGAAGGCTCTGCTGGAGCAGATAGTGACGTTAGAAAATTGCGCAGTAGCAGCTTTCCGGGTTCTGTGAGAACGCTTTCTGGATGAAACTGCACGCCTTGAATATGAGGATATTGACGGTGACGAACCCCCATAATGGTGCCATCTTCAACCCAGGCTGTAATTTCCAAATCTGCCGGACAACTTTGCCGATCAATCACCAAACTGTGATAGCGCGTAGCCGTAAACGGATTTGCTAGCCCTGCAAAAACGCCCACTCCTGAATGGTGAACCTGAGAGGTTTTGCCATGCATGAGAACGGGGGCAGACACCACCTGTCCACCAAACACTTGACCAATTCCTTGATGGCCTAAGCAAACGCCCAAAAGCGGTACCGTTTTACCCAAAACTCGAATGACCTCCATTGAGATGCCCGCATCCTCTGGTCTACCGGGGCCAGGAGAAATGACAATAGCTGCTGGGTTTAGGCGTTCAATATCTTGGAGCGAAATCTGATCATTTCTAAAGACTTGAATCGATTGAGCAACTGGAAACTCAGCACTCAACTCACCTAAATACTGGACAAGGTTGTAGGTAAAGCTATCGTAATTATCGATGACCAAAAGCATGTTTTCTTACCTGGCTGAAACTGATTACAAACGAGCAAACAAAGGAGGGACTAAAAGACAGCCCGCCACTAAGACAGAGGCTAGCGCCGAAATGAGGACGGCAGCGGCGGCACAATCTTTGGCAATTTTGGCCAGTTCGTGATAAGCCTGCTGAACCGTCAAGTCGACGACAGACTCAATAGCCGTGTTAATCAGTTCCATTGTTAAAACAGCGCCACTGGTCAAACCCAAAATGGCAATGCTAGTCGCATCTAAATGCAACCATAGCCCTAAGCTAAGGGCAAAAGCGCCGACCACTACATGAATTCGAAAGTTCCGCTGGGTTTGAAAAGCGTAAGCTACCCCATTCCATGCAAATCGAAAGCTGGCTAGAAGATTAGAAGCGACTTGCCAAGCCATATCCCGATTGGGCTGGGCTAGCTTGGGCGTAGCGTCTGAAGCTTGTTCTAGAGATTTTTGAGAAAGCGGCATGGGCATAGCGTCTTAGGAAAACGTCTTCAGATCTAGCAAAGAGTTACAGCATTTACATCTATCTAGGCAGCAAAATTGAACCAGATTTGCTAGATAGAGTAGCCGATCGAATCCTGATGCACTTACGTTACAGTATGTAACTCAATCACTCGCTGTAACAACTCTAACCTGAAGTCTTCATTAAGTGACGACGCCGACTGTCTGTAAGAGCCGTCGTTGCTCAACTAACATTTGTTCTAGCTGATCTTCATCGGGATGATCCCAACCTAAAAGATGTAAAAAGCCATGAGCAGCCAGCCAAGCTAGCTCTTGTTGCAGGCTGTGTTGCTGCTCAGTAGCTTGGGTAGCTGCCGTTTCCAGGGAGATGACAATGTCTCCTAGATAAAGTGGCTGAGTTTCTAGCATTTCTAGAGCAACTGGCGCTGTAGCTTCAAGGGTGGCAAAAGCTAAAACATCGGTTGGCACATTCTTAGCGCGGTACTGCGCGTTGAGTTGCTGAATTTGGCGATCGCTGGTCAGTCGCAAACTCACCTCATAGGTTCCGATTGGCGATGGCGGCGGCTGTAGGTGCCTCAGCCAAGTTTGTAGCCAATCTTGCCAAGGCAAATCTGGAATGGCCGTCTCCCCTAAATCTTCAATTTGAATAGCTACTTCAAGGTGTATTAATGACAAGTTTGTCCCAGAAGACTCCATATAGATGATGCATCTCCGGTTAGCTAGCGGGTGAGATAAGCCAGCCCTACTAGCAAAGACAGCAGACCAACTGTCGTTAGGGTGAAGTGATAGAGAGACTTGCCGCCCTTCTTCACCATGTTTCTCATCGCTAGTTTGACGTAACTTGGAGGAGCACTAGCCTCAGCAGGCAAAGCCGTTGAAGGTTGAGAATCAGGCGTCGGTTTTTTCATAATCAAGGTGAGGGATTAGTTGTTATAGCTTGCGGGTTAAAAGCCTCAGTCGCGCTACAGCACACCTAGAAAGCTTTAAGCGGCGATCGCTAGGGAAATACAAGCCCTACAGCGTTCTTTAGCCAAACCATTGAACAAACAACAAATTCAGGCGCACAGGCCAACACAACCCAGGGTCAGCTTTTCAACGCTAAGCTTCAGGCGCAGTGCTTTCGACTAGCTGATTATCCTGACGGAGACTAGCCTGAATAAAGTCATCCAGTTCGCCAGCCATCACATCATCAACAGCGGTGGTTTCAACTCCCGTACGCAGGTCTTTCACCATTTGGTACGGATGAAACACGTAGTTGCGAATTTGATTGCCCCAAGCAGCTTCTACAATATCGCCACGAATATCAGCGATCGCCTTGGCTCGTTGCTCTTGAGCAATAATAAGCAGCTTAGCCTTTAGCAAAGCCATTGCCTTTTCTCGATTTTGTAGCTGCGATCGCTCTTGCGTACAGCGTACCGATATTCCAGTGGGTAAATGCGTAATGCGTACGGCAGTTTCAACTTTGTTGACGTTTTGTCCCCCGGCACCGCCAGAACGAGAAGTTTTAATCTCTAGATCTTTTTCAGGAATTTCAACTTCAAGATCATCTTCTAAAATGGGCATTACTTCCACACCAGCAAAGCTGGTTTGGCGCTTACCGTTGGCATTAAATGGCGAAATTCTTACTAATCGATGAGTACCTTTCTCGCCCTTAAGATAGCCATAAGCATAGCGGCCAGACAACTCTAGTGTGGCTGACTTCAGCCCCGCTTCATCCCCTTCAGAAATTTCAACCAGGCTGACTTTATAACCGTGCTGTTCTCCCCAACGGGTATACATGCGTAATAACATTTCTGCCCAGTCTTGGGCATCTGTACCCCCGGCACCAGCATTAATGGTTAAAACAGCACCGCTTTTATCATAAGGCTCTGACAAAAGCTGCTGTAGCTCCCACTGGTCAAGCGCACGGGTAAGCTGCACAATATTTTCCTGAGCTTCAGCCAAGAGCGCTGCATCGCTATCTTGCTCTAGCAATTCTAAAATTGCTTGTGTGTCTGCAAGGCTGGTTTGCCACTGTTCTAACTGCTCTAGATGAAACTTGCAGTCATTTAGCGCTTGTAAAATCTGCTGAGCCCGACTTTGATCGTCCCATAGCTCAGGCTGAGCAGCGGCTTGTTCTAAATCCCGAATTTTAGCTTTTAGCGCAGGCAGGTCAAAGATACTCCTGAGTTTTACTCAGGCGCTCATTTAACAAATCAACGTCTTTTTTAATCTCTAAGGTTTCGAGCATAGGGTTTGCACAACTCAATCAACAACAATCAGGCGGTAGGCTAGCAACCTAAGTATCAGGAAGCCTTTTACTTTAGCAGGCTTGCCCACCTACCCCCTTAAACGCTTGAAAAACTACTTGCCATCTCGAAAGAGGCAGGTATGTTCAGCGTGCTTAGTCCCGGTTGATAGCAATCAACAAACGCAAAATAAAGATAAACAAGTTGATGTAGGTTAGATACATCGACAGGGCAGCAGGTAAGTACTGCTCGTCTTTGTAGGTGCGCGGCAGAATGTAGAAATCAACCACCGCAGCCCCCACAAACAACAGTACGCCAACAGCGGAAATGGCAATTTCTAAAAACTGAGGCGTTTGGCCACCGAATACCGCGAAGATGAGCTGCCCCACTAGCACCACGATCAGGGCAATCATCCCTAAGCCAATCGTTTTGGTGAGGGCTATACCATCTTCATCAGACAGGTTTGAGCCAATTTGGCGAGCCGCAATAAAGGTGACACCGCAGCCTAAAGCAGCCATGCCAATACCCGACATGCCAACCCCAGAGGTACTCAGAGCCACATAAACCAAACCACTCAGGGTATAGCCAGAAAGCAGGCTATAGGTCGCCAGTAACGGCAAAGCTGTGGTGTTGTTTCCTTTCTCGGCTACGTTACGCGCCACAAAAAACAAAACCAGTTCTGCCACCAGCGCGACCCAAAACGTAGGCATAAAAAGCCCAGGATTGGTTGCTAGCACCTGAATGCCCCCGAAAGTACCTAGGGCAGTCAAGATGAGTCCACCCCCTACATAGGGCAATGCTTTGGCAATAACGTTAGGCCCAACGAGCGACCGACCGTTGGCTTGCCGAAAGGCTTCGCGTAAATTGCTGGTATTACTCATAAGCTTTCCTCAAGTTGACGCAGTGACTTTGTAAAGCAGTTTATTAGTCTTGTCTTTTGATTCTATCCAAAACCAACCGCTTCAATCAGACGCCAATACCGAATTGACGGTAATGGAACGCTCTGCTACTGCTTTTAACGCGTCCCTAAACCGCAACTCTGTAGAAATCAGTAAACCCAAAACAGGAAAACGCACTACACAGCCTTTAGCAAGTTTCCGGAAAAACTGGGTTCAGTATTTCCACGGATTCATCAGCAATAGGGGGTTGACAGTCCCGTAAAACAACGATGGTTCTGACAGCGCTGTCTATCGACAATAGAACCAACAAACGATGAACCCGCTCGATATAAGGTACTTCGCAGACATGGCTAGTCAGACCTCATCTCTTCGCTCCCGTGGTATGGAACTGCTGGTGGCTTACAAGCAAAATCCTTCTGTGCGCGTGCGCAACAAGCTTGTGCAGCTCAATGCAGGTTTAGTTCGTAAGATTGCCCATCGGGTGAGTCATCAGTGTTCAGAGCCTTACGAAGACCTAGAGCAAATTGGTTATCTGGGTTTGATTCGGGCTATCGAGCGTTTTGACCCTACCCAAGGTTGTGCTTTTAGCTCTTTTGCGGTTCCTTATATTCGCGGTGAGATGCTGCACTTTTTACGCGATCGCGGTACTGCTGTTAAGATTCCCCGCCGCTGGCAAGATCTACAAAAAGAGAGCCAAAAAAAGCAGGCTGAACTCATTCGTTTGCTAGGGCGTCAACCCAACGACCAGGAAATGGCAGAAGCCCTTTCTATTGCAGTGGAAGAATGGCGCGAGGTCAAATTGGCTAACAAAAACCGTTTGCCCCTGAGCCTAGATGCTACAGTTTGCCAGCAAATGGACTCTGCCATCACGCTGGGCGACACCTTACCCGACGCTCACTATCAGCTTCTGCAGACGTTAGAAGAGGACCGCCAACAGCTTCAACGAGCTTTGAATCAGTTAGAAGATAAAACCCGCTCTGCCATCGAATTTGTTTTCTTCAAAGGACTATCGCGCAAAGAAGTCGCAGAGCAAATTGGCGTTAGCCCCATGACAGTCACGCGTCGCATCCAGCGCGGCATTGAGCAAATGGTGGCCTACTTGCAACCTCAATTAGCGCAAAGCGATTCTTGAACTCATCCGTAGCAAATTTTTGCTAGCAAGTCTCCTCCCAACCGATGAATCCAGTAGACAGAGAGCCTAAAATCAGGCTCTCTTTTTTGTTTTTTTGCTAACTTCATTGGCTGATGAAGCCAGACGAGAATACGGTCTGCCCAGATCTGATAGGCTGGTTGATTAGGGTTCTCACTGACCAGGGCAAACGCGGGAGCGGAAATGAGCCAGAATAATTTTCCATCTGAGCCAGCCAGTTCAACTGACTTTCAAAAGCTACAGCAAAAATTGCGCGATCGCTGGCTGTCTACAGACTACTTTGATCCACAGCCTCGAGAAATTCTTGTTATTCCTTCTCTAAGCCTAGACCAACAAGAGTTACAAAAAATTGAAGGGGTTCATCACTACGAAGAACGACTTCTCTTTGCGCTCATTCGCTTGCGTAATCCGCGTACGCGTCTGATTTATGTTACCTCACAGCCCCTGCACCCCAGCGTTATCGATTACTATCTCGAACTGCTTCCTGGTATCCCTAGCTCTCATGCCCGCAATCGTCTCAAGCTGTTTGCCACCTACGATGCTTCCCAAAAGCCCCTGACGCAAAAAATTTTAGAGCGCCCCCGCTTAGTAGAGCGCATTCGCCAGACCTTAAACATCGAAAACGCCTACATGACTTGCTATAACTCCACCGAACTGGAGAAAAAGCTGTCATTAGAGTTGGAAATTCCTTTACTAGCCGTTGATCCGGATTTGCTGTACTGGGGTACTAAAAGCGGTAGCCGCCAAATCTTTGCCGGCTGCGGTTTACCTCATCCGGACGGTAGCCAACTTGTCCACAATCGCCACGATTTGGCAGAAGTCAGCGCTGAATTATGGGAGCGACAGCCTGATCTCAAGCGGATGGTCATTAAGCTCAATGAAGGATTTTCCGGAGAGGGCAATGCTTTATTGACGCTTGCCCCGTTAGCGGCGGTGGCACCTGGAAAAGCCAGCCACCAAGAGCGAACAGAGCGCTTCTACGAACATCTGTCAAAGTTGCGGTTTCAGTGTATGACGGAGCGTTGGGAAAATTTTGAACAAAAAATTCACGCTTTAGGGGCGATCGCAGAAGCTTTTGTCGAAGGGGACGAAAAGCGATCGCCAAGCGTTCAAGGCCGAGTAACCCCATTCGGTGACGTAGAAATGCTTTCAACTCACGACCAGGTTTTAGGCGGGCCGGATGGGCAAGTATTTTTAGGCTGCTCTTTTCCCGCTGATGCTGCCTATCGGCTAAAAATGCAGGAAATGGGACGTCGCGTCGGAGAGCAACTAGCAGCCAAGGGTGCCATAGAACGCTTCGGAGTAGACTTCATTGCGGTACGACAGGGAGCCTCTGACAACTGGGATTTACAGGCCATAGAAATTAATTTGCGTAAAGGGGGAACGACCCATCCCTTTATGGCTCTCAAGTTACTAACCGATGGCAAGTACGACCCAGGTGATGGCCTTTTCTACACACCTCAAGGACAAGTCAAATACTATCAAGCGTCTGACAACCTGCAAAAAGAAGCCTACCGGGGTCTTCTACCCAGCGACTTGATGGATATTATTGTGGCTAAGCGCTTGCACTTTAATTCCATTGCCGGAACAGGAGCCGCTTTCCATCTAATGGGTTGTTTGTCGGAGTATGGCAAGCTGGGCATGACTGCAATTGGCAATTCACTCAGCCAAGCTGAAGAAATTTACCAAAAAGTGACTCAAGCCCTCGATGAAGCCTGTGGAGAACGCGATCCGGTAGAAAGCTTCGACCCAGAGCCTGGGTAATGGAGCGCAGGCAGTCAAACATATAGCAAGGCAAAAGCATTTAAGAACGTTTGAGCGCTCGCTCAATCTCTCGCTTCTCCTGCTTTCGCTTGAGGCTCTCGCGTTTGTCATGCAACTTCTTACCCCGAGCAAGCCCAATCAGCACTTTTACCCGCCCTTCTTTCAAATACATTTTTAGCGGCACTAAGGTCAGTCCCTTTTGCTCTGTTTGGCCAATTAGCTTACGAATTTCTTGCTTATGCAACAGAAGCTTGCGATTGCGTCTAGGGTCATGATTATAGGTTTGGTTGGTCATTGAATGAGGCGAGATGTGAACATTGAGCAACCAAGCCTCTTCATTACGAATCAAGCCGTAACCATCGCGTAAGTTGACCTTGCCTTCTCGAATCGACTTAACTTCAGTTCCTACAAGCTCAATACCAGCCTCGTAGGTTTCCAAAATTTCGTAAAGATAGCGAGCTTGTCGGTTGTCACTAACGACTTTGTAGCCGCCACTAGTATCTTTTGCCATGCCTGCTCCTTATGCTTACTCGACAACAACGCACCATTGATGCAGCTCATACTCCACACAACCATTGGTAATCAGCGGATCTTGCTGCACTATCTGGTTCGCTTGCTCTAAGGAGTCAGCCTGAAATAAAAGCATGCCACCCCCTCGCTCTAACCAGTACCCTGTTCGAGCTTCGTGGCCTTGATTAATCAGCTTACGGACATACTCAATATGGGCAGGCACATGTCGATCGAAAGTGGCTTTATCAACGATGCCTTTTTCTATTTTGACAAACCAAGCCATGAGCAGACTGACCTTATCTGACTAAGGAAGTAGACTAAATGTGGAGCTGGTGACTCAGTCTACCAAGCCCATTGTATGACGTATGAAAAACAACCCAAAGTCAGCACGCTTTTTTGTTGCCTTGCTGCCTACCCAGGAAATCTGCGATTATGCCAATGAGGTTAAACAGTACTTCAGCGATCGCTATGATAGTCGGGCAGCTCAAAAATCACCGCCCCATGTGACGTTACAGCCTCCCTTTGACTGGCAGCTGTCAGAAATCAGCCACTTGCAGAGCGTTTTGACCCAGTTTGCTCGTCAGCAATCCTCATTTAATGTTGAGCTAACTGGTTTTGGGGCTTTTCCACCCCGTGTTATCTACATCAATGTGCAGCGAACCCCTGCTCTTATGGCTTTGCAAGCTAACCTGTCAGACTACTTAGAGCAGCGGCTAGCGCTCGTCAATGAGCGGCTCAAAAGCCGTCCTTTCAATCCCCATCTAACCATTGCTTTTCGGGATTTGAAGCCTACAGCTTTTCAGCAGGCGTGGTCAGAATTTGAACACAAATCTGTGAGTTTTGCGTTTGAGGCTCAACAGGTGACGCTGCTAATTCATGACAACCAAGGCTGGAAAGTCCATAGCCAATTTCAGCTTAGCCAAACATAAAACAACGGTAGAGAAGGCATAACCCTCTCTACCGCCCAACACTCTAGCCAATTAGCTTGTTAGAGATGGTGGCTCAGCTTAGCTCATGGTTGCATGGCTACGCTCATAAGTCGCCCAAAAACTGGGGTGGACTTTGCCTTGAATGTGGTTCCAGTAGCGAGAAGCCGTCTCAGGTAGACCAACTTCTGCCGCTAAACGACCTAACATTGCCTGTTGCCGACGCTTAACAACGCCATGACGATTCATCATTGCTAACCGAGCTTTGTCTGCGATCGCAGGAGTAGCCACTGCTACAGGCTGAGTTGCTGCCGCTGCGGCTGCAGGTTGCTCAGACGCTTTACCAGTTTGATAAGCTACGCCCCGGTAGATCAAGTCCAAAGTAGGTTGATGAACTGCGTTCTTGGCTGGGTTGCGGAACCGAATATCAACCCCCCGATATTTGCCTGACTCAGGCGTATCTTGAGCCTTAACAACAGGTGGATTGTAGTCGTAAGTTGCGCCGCGATAAGTTAATTTCATGGTGTCGCCTCCATATCAGCGTATGTTCTCACTGTGTCAATGAGAGGCGCGTTCCTTCAGGGCTTTTCCCTTACTTCCGTCTCTCGATCGCTGGTTTAAAGCCCTTAGCGAACAAGAGATGAACGATTTCTCTTTTCTTTCTGTATCATATGTTACGGTTTTGGGTTTTGTCAAGCTAAATTTGTTCGGTTTTCCTACCTTGAACCCATTGATTAGCCTCCAATGCCAAAAAGTGGATGGAGGCCAGATCAACCAGCAGATTCAATCAGTTGCTTCTGTAGAAAGCCGTCGAAAAGAACTATGAATTAACCGTTGCCGTTTGACCAACGTGGGTAGGATAGCGTAGGACAGCCGCTAGTGCCCCATCAACAGGCATTTTGTCGGCGTCAATTAGGTAAACTTCTCCGCCTTGCAAAAAGGTGCAGACAGCGGCTAAATCCAACAGATCGGTGGCTTCAGGGATTTGATCGTCTACTAAAGTAACCGTATTGGTATTAGCTTCAAAAGCCCCCCATTGTTGATGTCCAATTTGCACGAAGAGGGCACCGACCTGACCATAATAAGCGGCGGGAATCACTTCTTGAAGCTGGGTGACAGCTTGCCCAGTTCCAGCAAGTTCGCCAAAGGCAGCCAGTGCTTTTGCTTCAGCTTGGTGGAAATGGGGCTGGACTATCTGCCATGCCTGATGATGGAGAGCTTGCGCGGCAATAGAGTCAGGGTTGCCTTCAAGGCCAGTCTCTAAAATGTGGGGATAGTCGCTAATCTCCCGATACATAGACTGTATGCGTTCAACGCCAGCCAAAACTACGGGTGCTTGAGCTTCATAGAAAAAATCTTGTAGGCCATTGTTTACCTGCTGCAAATAGCGGCGAACATTTTTCTTGTCATCTGTTGTACCCACACCCTGGCCGTGATAAACAGGGGCGCTGCCGCTAGCACGGGTGCTATGAAACTGCAGTTGCTTTTCAGGATCGTCGTATTGTAGGGCTTCTGCCAAGCTGTCAGGGACTTCGTTTAACATGACCTCAGCCATTTCATGCTGAGTCGCTTGAAATAGCCGCAACTGGTTTTCACTGAGCGACAGAATAAAAAAGGTACCGTCATTCACAAATAAGGGCATGAGCGGTTTGAGATAGAAGCGATCGCCAATGACGGTTTGCTCCTCAAACGCAATCGGCAAACGATAATAGCGGAAAAAATTAGGAGCCACAAACAGCGCTAGTCCCTGGCTTTGGTTTTGCCAAAAACGGCTGGTTTCATTCATTTCAAAAGCATAAGACTGCACTGGTTCAAGCAGGGCTTGAACATCAGCATCTCGCATGCCCAACTGCTCAAGCTTTTCTGCCGCTTGCCGGAGTTGGTTTTTGAGCCTGATAGGATCTTGACGAATTTCCTGACTAGCTACGTGGGTAGGTATGTAAATAGACACTGAGGGTGACTCAGCCCTTTCGAGCATCGATTTCAGGTCAAATTTGGTAAGTAAACTCATAACGTTTAGCGTTTTGACAACAAAGCTATTTCCGGGCGAACCAACAGAGCGATCGCCAGAGAAGGCTCAGCCCTTGAGCTGAGATTTGAAATGATCAGCAACCCGCAATGCGTTCGCCACAAGGGTTAGGGTCGGGTTCATCGCTCCCATTGACGGGAAAAAACTGGCATCGACCACATAAAGATTATCGAGATCGTGAGCGCGGCAATTCAGATCCAAAACACTGTTAGAAGGGTCTTCGCCTAAGACACAAGTGCCAATCTGGTGCCAGACGACTGCTGACTTCATGGTTTTTCGCCAGAACAGAAAAAAGCCAAGGTCGCGAAGGTGGTCTTCAAGCAGGTGAATTAGATCAGCATGAGGCTGAGTATTGTTGGGCTGGTGATGAACCGTGATTTTTCCTTGGCGATCGACGGTTACCTGATTTTCAAGCCGTGGCAAATCTTCAGTAGTGACCCACCAGTCTACAGAATGAGCGGACAAATACCGTAGCGTAGCTTCGGGCATTTCCACCGGAGCCATGTGCTGTAGTCTTTGCCACTTAGCCTTACCCGTCAACTGAATTTGGCCCAGTGGATAGTCTTGCGTTGGGCCTTTGAAGTAATAATCGTGAATGCCCAAGGTTTTTTGAAAAACAGTGGGATTGGGTTCATCGGCAACGGCAATGAGCGCCGAATGGTTGTGAAACATCAGATTGCGACCGACCAACCCAGAGGAGTTGGCAAGTCCATTGGGATGTTTGTCATTGCCAGATTGCAACAACAATTTGGCAGAATTGATTGCGCCACAAGAGACCACCACAATTTCTGCACTAAAAGTTTGCAGTTGTCCGTTTAACTGGACTTCCACTTGTTCAATGCGTTTACCAGAAGCATCGGTGTCGAGGCGAGTGACCAAAGCATGGGTGAGGAGTTGCACATTTTCGTATTGCCGCGCCGGATCAACGCAGGCGATTTGAGCGTCACACTTAGCATCAACCAGACAGGGATAGGGGTCGCATGTATCACAGCGGATACAAGGGCGTTTTTCAGGATGGGCTTCGTCTCGATTGAGGGCTAAAGTCAAGTGCACCGGATGCAAGCCGCGATCGCTGAGCTGATCGGCTATTTGCTGAATTCGCGGTTCGTGGGCCAAGGGGCCGTAGGGATAATCAGCCGACATAGGCGGTTCGGTTGGATCTTCGCCGCGCTGACCATGAATTTTGAATAGACTTTCAGCCTGCGTGTAGTAGGGTTCAAAGTCTGCGTAGCTTAATGGCCATGCTGGAGAAATCCCGTCGTAGTGTTGCAAAGCGCCAAAGTCTTCTTGCCGCATTCGCTGTAAGGCAGCTCCGTAGACTTTGGTGTTTCCCCCGACAAAGTAGTGAACTTCAGGACTAAAAGGCGTGCCATCAGGCTGGTACCACTGCTCATCGGTTCGGTAACGCTGTTCTAGAAAAACAGCATCTGGATCCCAATTACTCTTTTCGCGCGGTAAGTACCCCCCTCGCTCTAAAAGCAGGATGCGTTTGCCTGTCGGTGCCAATGCATAGGCGAGCGTACCACCACCTGCCCCCGCCCCAATAATTAAAATGTCGTAATGATTATGCATGATATGCATGAAAAAGTTTTGATCGCGCAAACGACACAGGTTACAAGCTCTCAAAGACCAACGTTTTACGGGGAAAATTGCCCCACCCAGTCATACTCACCTTGGCGCAGCGTCTCCACAGACGGCATCTTTTGCAATCTCATTAGCTCACTAATAGCGGCAATTTCGCGATCGCGGTTGATGCCTGCTACAGCGCGGACTTTTTCGTCCTCGACATAAAACGCTAAGAACTCAGGTTTGTCTAAGTCGCCGTGATAAAGAACTTCATCCCAACCTTCGGCGTGACCTACATAGCGTAGCTTGAGGTCAAATTGTCCAGTCCAGAAGAAGGGGACGCTAGCAAAAGGAACTTGTTTGCCTAGCATGTTTTTGGCAGCGATACGACCTTGCTGCTGGGCTAAACGCCAGTGTTCAATACGGGTCAACTGCCCCGTGTTGCTACTGGGAAACCGGGCGATATCACCAGCTGCGTAAAGTCCGTCTGTCGCTTGCAGATGAGCGTCAACTGGCACACTGCGATCGCTCTGATGCAAGTCGACGCCCGTTA
Source organism: Almyronema sp. (assembly GCF_052168255.1). NCBI lineage: Bacteria > Bacillati > Cyanobacteriota > Cyanophyceae > Nodosilineales > Nodosilineaceae > Almyronema > Almyronema sp. The sequence goes on from NZ_JBQLZL010000079.1 coordinate 65,593, forward strand.
GCATGTCCGTCGCTAACTCAATGCCGACACCAATAATGACCAAGTCAGCAGATAAACGTTCGCCATTATCCAAAATTACCGCTTCAACTGCGCGATCGCCCTCAATCCGCTCAATTTTGTGGCCCAACTTAAACGTGACGCCTTTTTCAGCATGAACGTGCTGAAACAACTGTCCCACAGGTTTACCCAGCACTGCCTCAAAGGGGGTTTCACTACGGGAGACAACGGTCACTTTCAGTCCTTGCTGAGTCAGACTTGCGGCTACTTCCATGCCAATAAAGCTAGAACCCAACACAACTGCTGTTTGCGCCTGCTGGGCGGCTGCTAGCAAAGCACTGGCCTCACCCGCCTGATGCAGGGTAAAAACATTTTTTAGTTCGGCTCCCGGTAAGTTCAGCTTTCTCGCCTTTCCGCCCGTAGCAACCAAAAGGGCATCGTAGCTAAGACTTTGGCCGTCGCTAAAGGTCAGCGTTTTAGCTTGAGCATCCACCTGGGTAACTGAGCGATCGCTCCACAACTCAATATTATGTTGTTTGTAAAACGCTTCAGTTCTCAATGGTGGCGGTGCCGAAGATGAGTCGCTCTGCAAATACTTTTTGCTTAATGTTGTGCGATCGTAAGGCAGCTTTGCTTCAGCCGTAATCAGCACCACGCGGCCTTTAAACCCTTCTTGCCGAAGGGTTTCAGCCGCAATATTACCCGCAGCGCCTGCCCCTAAAATCACAAAAACACGCTGATCGGCTTCAGGTTTGTAAGCAGCCATAGCGGGCGTTTGCTGTTGCGCAACAGATTCAGGCAAATCGACCCACACCATGCCAGCTTCTATAGAAGTTTCAAAACAGGGCAGATCGTCCAAAGCAGGAGGTTCTAAATATTCGCCTGTCGTCGCCTTGAAGCAAGCATTATGCCAAGGACAGACTACGCGATCGCCGCTTAAAACCCCTTGATCTAAGGGAGCGCCCAAGTGAGTACAATGAGCAGCGATCGCGTAGACAGCATCTCCTTTTCGCGTCAGCAAAAGAGGCGTATCTTGTACCTCAATCCGCTGCATTGTCTCTGCAGATAGCTGATCCAGTTCACAAACTTTGTACTTTGGCATGCTGACAGTTAAGGGCGTGAGTGCAAGTAAAAGCGTTAAAAAGGCAGATTAATATTTGCCCTAAAAAATTTACGAACCACTTTTAGCAAGTTGCTCAGGTGTAGAACACAAGAACCGTCAAAAGCTAAAATAGGGGCTACGCTTGATAAAAAAGAATGCGAATGAGCGCTGAGCTATGACCTGATCAACTCTCTGTTGCCAAAAAACAGTAGGCACAACGAGTTGGTCAGATGACATATCCGCCCAATCGAACATCAATAAAAACTAGTTAGTCAAAAGTATTTCAACAGCGTGAAATACGTATCTTAAAGATTAAATAATTTTAGAGAAGCCTGATTCCCTCTTAAGTTATAGTTGTCGGTTTGACTTTTGCCCTCACCCACAGAGACAACTCCGACCTGACGGCAACCAAACTATCCAAAACTCAAATAGCGCAATCAGAACAAACTGCCCAAAACATTAGTTTTTGCTGGCTAATGCAATTGCTGCTGTTTTCTTAGCCCTTAGCCAATCAGCTTCTTAACCCATTCAAGTTTGCCCGCATAAGGTGGGTAGCGGATGGGTAAGTCTAGCCAAAACGGTTTCCGGAAAACGCTCTTGTAGTGGCTAAAAGTATCGAAACTGGCCTTGCCATGATAAGCGCCCAGTCCACTTTGGCCAACACCGCCAAACGGCAACCCCGAAACCGCGAAGTGAGTAATGGTTTCGTTGAAGCAAAGACCACCCGAAGACGTTTCTTGCTGTAGTCGTTGGCGATCGCGGCTGTTCTTGCTAAAAAAATAAAGCGCTAGGGGTTTGGGTCGGCTATTGACAAAGGCGATCGCTTCATCCAGCGTTTCATAGGCCAGCACTGGCAAAATGGGGCCAAAAATTTCTGCCTGCATAGCCGGATGATCAGAGCTAACCTGAGCAATCACCGTCGGTGCAATATAGCGAGTAGCTGCCTCGTACTGGCCACCAATAGCCACATGTCCAGTAATCAGTCGTTGCAATCGCTGAAACTGTTTGTCATCTACAATGCGGCCAAAGTCCTGACTGGTTTTAGGATCTTCACCGTAAAACGCCTTTAGAGCCACCTCAAAAGCTGCTATCAAATCAGCTTCGATCGTTCGATTGACTAAAACATAATCTGGCGCAACACACGTTTGGCCAGCATTCATGAACTTACCCCAAATAATTCGCTTTGCCGTGACTTCAAGGTCAATGTCAGCGTCTACTATGCAAGGGCTTTTGCCGCCTAGCTCTAGAGTAACAGGGGTTAAATGCTGAGCTGCCGCCGCCATAACGACTTTGCCGACGCGAGCACTACCTGTAAAAAAGATATGGTCAAAAGGCTGAGTCAAAAGTGACTGGCTAGTTTCGATGCCACCCTCAACAGCAGCAATGTACTTAGCATCGAACGTTTGATCAACTAACTCAGCGATCGCAGCAGAAGTCTTCGGCGCAATTTCAGAAGGCTTGATGATGGCACAGTTGCCAGCCGCGATCGCTCCAATCAGAGGTATCAAAGCGAGCTGAAACGGATAGTTCCAAGCACTTATGATCAGAACAACACCGAGTGGTTCAGGATAGATCGCCGCTGATGCTGGCCAAAAAGGCACAGGAACCCCCACCGATCGAGGCTTCATCCAGCGTTTGAGTCGCCGCAACATGTAGGCAATTTCTCCGGTTGCACTTAACTCACTGGTGTAGGCTTCAAAAGCGGGTTTGCTTAAATCATCTGCTAGCGCCTTGAAGACAGTCGTCTGAGCAGCCCGAATCGCTTGCTCAAGACGCTGCAGTTGCTCAAACCGAAATTCCTGTGACCTGGTTTGACCTGAGGCAAAAAACTGTTGCTGTTTTGAAAGCAAATCAGCAATAGCAGTCGCTGTTAGCTGAGTCATAGGCCGAAAAAATGAAAGCAGAACACAACCCGCTCATAATAACCAGCGCTAACCCGCTATTTCCTCCAAGGACTGCTAACAAGACAGCCTAGATTTTCCCTAGACGCCACACTGACAAAGTCTGTTCGTATCATCTATGGGGTCTTGGTTTTTCCGGTCGCTTTTGCTTGGCTCAGCAGCTAGACACCTGAGCCAGCCAAGCTTTCAGAAAGCGCTTGCTTGAGTAAAGCCGCTTTATCTGTTTTTTCCCAAGGCAAATCTAGGTCGGTACGACCTAGATGACCGTAAACCGCTACCTCTTGATAAAAGCGTCCCCCTCGTTGAGCAGGTAAATTTTGCAAATCAAAAGCTTGAATAATGCCTGCAGGCCGTAATTCAAAGTGAGATTGAATCAGTTCCAACAACTTTTCTTCAGAAACTTTTCCGGTGCCAAAAGTTTCTACAAAAATGCTCACAGGGCGAGCCACACCAATGGCATAGCTTAGCTGAACTTCACACTTTTCTGCTAACCCAGCGGCGACGATGTTTTTAGCTACATAGCGGCAGGCATAAGCAGCGCTGCGATCAACTTTTGTGGGGTCTTTACCTGAAAAAGCTCCGCCACCATGACGCGAATAGCCACCGTAGGTATCTACAATAATTTTTCGCCCTGTTAATCCAGAATCCCCCTGCGGCCCACCGATTACAAACTTACCCGTTGGGTTCACCAAAAAGCGGGTCGAGTTATCCGGCTTAACGTCAATATCTTCAAAAACAGGCATCACGACATAAGACCACAGATCCTTTTTGATCCGCTGTTGAATAGCCGCTTCGTCGGTAATGTCGTCAATAGTAGCGGTATGCTGAGTTGAAATTAAAACGGTATCAATGCCGACTGGCTTGCCATCTTCATACACAACCGTTACCTGAGTCTTCCCATCCGGACGTAGATAAGGCAAATCGCCCATTTTACGGACAGCAGCCAACCGTCGCGAAATACGATGGGCTAGGCTAATGGGCAGCGGCATTAGCTCAGGCGTTTCGTCACAGGCAAAGCCAAACATAATCCCCTGATCTCCCGCCCCAATCGCGTCTAAAGCTTCGTCGCTGGATTGTTCGCGAGTTTCATGAGCTTGATCAACCCCTTGGGCAATATCTTTAGATTGCTCATCTAATGCCACCATGACCGAGCAGCTATCTGCCGAAAATCCATTGTTGGTCGGGTCGGTATAGCCAATTTCGACAATTTTTTGGCGAACTAGATTTGCATAGTTGACCTGAGCATTGGATGAAATTTCACCCGTAATTAGTACTAGGCCCGTGTTGACAACCACCTCTGCAGCCACACGACTGTTGGAGTCTTGGGTTAATAACGCATCCAAAATCGCGTCAGAGATCTGATCACAAATCTTGTCAGGGTGTCCTTCAGTGACTGACTCGGAGGTGAATAAGTAACGACGAGACAAGGGCGTATCCTCTCTTTACAGGGGTTGATTAGTCGATAATCGACCTACTTATCAGGTTAGATGGGTTTTCTAGCTTAACATCAGACATCAGTCAGTATATTCGCAAACTGTTTCAACGCATAGTTTATTGGTCGTAGACTTGCTGTTAAGCGCTGACTTGAAGTTGCTCTGGCTGATCAATCAGGCTGTCAGCTCCGGTTAAGCGCACAGGCTGACTCCATCCCCACCGGACGCCCACAAACCCTGCCGCTTTTGCCTGACGAGCCATTTGCAGATCGCTGGTGGCATCGCCAATAGACAGCGCGTGTTGCGGACGTACCCCAAGCTGATGACAAGCAACTTGAAAAAAGCGGGGGTCAGGCTTTTTACAGTCAGGGCGATCGCTGCCTAACGTTAACTGGAAAACCTCACTAAACTGGTAGCGAGCGACAAAAGCTTGAATGTTAGCAGTTGTATCCGCAGAAAGAATACCCAACTTTAAGCCCGCACTTGCTAATCGTTCGAGACAATTACTGATTCCTGCAAAAGGTGGGGTGTAGTCAGCCTTTGAAAGCAGATAACTGTCTGCTTCTACAAAGGCCGACCGGGCTACTTCTAGCGACTCAATCCAGTCTTTTCCGGTTTCAGCGATGTATGCCGCTGCCGCAGTTTCGTTTTCCTGTCGATTGCCCACAGCCATCAATCCAGCCGGATTCAGGCGATCGCCGTCCACACCAAAAGCCAGCAGCAACGGTTCTTGCACACCCGGAACTTGAGCATCAATCAAGCGCGATCGCTTTTGAGCTAAACTTCGCAAAAATTCTTCCGAATTTGCTAAGGTACCGTCTTTGTCAAATAGAACGGCCTCAATGTTATGAAACTGGTGACCTGAACACTCAACTGTAACCACAATAATTTTTTGGTTTCTTAAAATCGGTGATGACTGGTCGTTCCCTTTTGTCGCTAAAGGTAGAAGGCTGAGAGCAGACGGCAAGCTTCTCTGTCGAGGGCTTGCAGCTATTTAAGGTCTCAATATTTATAGCTCTTGTAGCTACAGCTATAGCAACGCTGAGATCAGCGATCGCCACTTACAAAACCACTTACAAAAATCTAGGAGGAAAAACTAACTTCCCTCCCAGATTCAGCTCAAAATCTAATTCAATTGCACAAACTAGTCAGTTGCTAAGACAGCTTCCTCTTCGTAGGCGACTTCGTCGCTAGACTCTACCCCAGCTTCTTGCTGAGCTTGCTGCTGCCTCATCTGCTCCCGATACTTTTCAGCCATTTCTTCAGCGCGATCGTAAACCACGTCTGGGTTCTTAACCATATCGCCCGGTTCTGGCTCTAGCTGCTTCGTCGAAAGTGAAATTCGACCCCGCTCAGCATCTAGATCAATAATCATGACCTTGATTTCATCATTGACATTGAACACACTGTGGGGCGTGTCAATGTGGTCATGGGAAATTTCAGAAATGTGGAGCAAGCCGCTGACACCGCCAATATCGATAAAGGCTCCATAAGGCTTTAAGCCTCGAACGGTTCCAATGACAACCTCACCAACCTCAAGGCGGTTCATCTTACGCTCTACCAAAGCCCGACGATGACTAAGCACCAGTCGATTGCGCTCTTCGTCTACTTCCAAAAATTTCAAAGGCAGTTCTTCACCGACTAAGTCTTCTTTGGGCTTACGGGTGCTAATGTGCGAACCCGGAATAAAGCCTCGCAGCCCTTCAATTCGAACTAGAGCACCTCCTCGGTTGGTCGCAAAGACATCGGAGCGAACAGTGGCATCTTCAGTCTGAAGCTGGCGCACCCGATCCCACGCTCGCATGTATTCGATGCGACGGATGGAAAGAGTTAGCTGACCATCTTCATTTTCGTCGGTGAGAATGAAAAATTCCCGCGTTTCATTCGCCTTTAAAACTTCTTCAGCATCATCTACCCGGTTGATAGACATTTCCTGAATGGGAATAAATGCTGCCGTTTTCGCACCAATGTCAATCAGAGCACCTCTCGGCTCGATGCTGAAGACGGTTCCCGGCACAATATCGCCAGGGCTGAAGTGGTAATCGTACTGGTCTAACAGTGCCGCAAAGTCTTCGTGTGTAAAGCCGATCTCAATATCTTTCGTTTCCTGATTGACCATGCTAATTTTTTCCTACTGTTCTCTCCGTGACTGAGGTCTCCTTCCGATGCATTTACCTTTCGATAAATGCGCAGCCTATACCTAACACAAATCCTAGCCTAGGAATTAAGAGTTGTGCTGAGGCGTTTACGTTCCCACAAGATTTTTCATTATAGCTGAATTCTTGGATGAGTCTTCGCAGGTTTGAAGAATTTACTGTTTTTTGGAAAAATCTGTCAGACGATAGCTTCAAAATGGGTTAAAGCTAAGCAAAATCAAAGGGTTGCTTAGCTTTGGGTTACCTTATCACTCCCATGAATATCCAAACTGCTTATACTCGCCTCTTGGTTCGGGATCTTGAAGCTTGCTTTCAATTCTATCGAGACGTTATGGGGTTTGAGGTTGTGATGGATGATGTGCGCGATGGCTATGCTGAATTTCAAGTCGCTAATATGCGTTTAGCGCTATTTCGGCGCGAAGAGATGGCAGAAATCATTCACACTTCTGAAAAGCCGCCTGAAGTCGAAAGCCAAGACCGGGTTGTTTTAGTTTTCACGGTACCTGATTTGGATGAGGTCTGCGATAAGCTCAAGCACAACGGTATTGTCTTTGCTTCACAGCCGATGAAAAATGCCAATTTCAACTTAAAGATTGCTTATATCCGCGACCCTGGTGGCAACTTAATTGGTCTATTTCAAAGCTTGGCCTAGCTTTTGTGCTGCCTTGCCTGGGGTTTACGCTTGGGTATGATAGCTCAGCAATAACAATGAAGCTAGCTTAACTTTAAGAACTTCTCAAGAGCCATAACCATAGCGGGGGGCCAGCGTCGCGTTTGAGCTACCCAAGCTAAGTCACTGTAGCGTTTATCTAAGCCGACAGCGGCTACCCAATGACTTTCCGCTTCTCCTCGCTGACCTGTGACCCACAAAATAGCTGTCAACGCGGCTCTAGCATCAGCCAACTGCGGATATTTGCGAACCAGACTCCGAAGTTGATGTAGGGCTTCTGAGGAGTTGCCTGTTTGGTAGAGAGCAAGAGCATAGTTAGCTCGCGCAAATGCAAACTGCGGCGCTAGTTCAGTAGCGGTTTGATAATCAGCGATCGCTTTATCCCATTGACCCAAACCCGCTTCAGCATTAGCCCGGTTGTTGTAAGCAGCCGCATCATTGGCATCAAGGCTCAAGAGGGTGTTGTAATCGGCGATCGCTTTGCTCCATTCGCCCAAGCCTTCATAAGCGGCTCCTCTATTGAGATAAGGATCAGACGAATGAGGAGCCAGTTCAATGGCTCGATCAAAGTCAGCGATCGCGGCTTCTAATTGGTTTTGGCTAACCTTGATATTGCCTCGGTTACTCCAAATTGCCGCATTTTCAGGCAAGAACGCTAATAGCTGAGTCCAGTACAGTTCGGCGGCGACAAAATCACCCGACTCGGTTGCTTCAAAGGCTTGCTGCCGCAGTTGGGTAATTGTGTCTATCTGCTCAGCCGAAAGTTGATCCAGGTGAGGTGAGGGGTAAGCTTCAGCTAAAGCTGGCGTTGATTGAACTGACGTTAGTTGCACCAGCAGCAACATTAAACCCAGCGTAATTGCAACCCAAAAGCGCATAACAGCGATCGCCCAACGTTTATCTTCAGCTTAGCGTTAATTATTTAGCCAGTAGAGGGTAAAACAGCCAAACACAAATCGCTTAATCTTGTTCAGCCGGAGGCAGTTCAACCGCCTCAACATTGACTTCGACCGCCTCAATATCAATCGTGCCTTCTGAAGTCGCTCGCTTGAATGTATCATTTTCTGCTTTAAGCTGCGTACCACAATTGAGGCAGGTCGCTTGCATGCCATTGATACCTGAAACTTCAGCCTGACAAACTGGGCACTGGGCTGAAACAAGATTACGACGTAGCCACCAGCGAAATCCCAAAAAGGCAACGACAGGAGCCAGGATGAGCAAAACCATCAAGACAAGAAACGACTTGATCAACCATCCCAGCCCCAGCGCCCCTAGTAGCCAAACGAAGGCAAAAAGCGTTAGCCAACAGCCCAACCCGGAGAAATTTAGCTGTCTGAAGTCATTCTGATTCACGACGAGATCCTGACGAAAGGTAAGCTAGCGAACAAATTTGTTCAGTTTCTTCAGGATAAAACAGTCTACCAACTTCAAGACAGTCGTGAATTACCTACCTTCACACAGTCGCTTTTAGGCTAATGACCTACGATGGCTAAACTGCCAACAGCGTTTGCAATCGCTCAACTAGGGCTGTTTGGCTAAACTTAGCTAAGGTTTCTTGCCGCAACCAAGTACCATCACAGCGGCGATCGTTGCCTTTAAGGATTTCGATACAAGCCGTAGCTACTGCAGCTTCGTCCCGATGAGGTACTCGCCAGCCTAAACGACCATCCTGTAGTGGATCAGCCGATCCATCGCTGTCTCCGGACAAGGTAGGCACACCACAAGCCATAGCCTCTAGGTAAACAATGCCAAAGCCCTCCTGGGACGGCATAACATAAACGTCGGCTAGGCGATAGTGATCTACAAGCGCTTCGGTAGGCACAAATCCAGCAAATACAACCCGATCGGCAACCCCTAGCTCTGTCGCTAAACGGGCTAGACGGGGCTGATCGTCTCCACGACCAATAACCAAGTATTTTACAGTTGGAAACGCTTGGGCAATTTTGGGCAGTGCCCGTATCGTAATGTCCACCCCTTTATAAATATCACCAGACCACAAACGGGCAACCGTCATCAAGACACGATGGCCTGTAAGCTGATACTTTTCTAGCAGCTCAGATGATTTAGAGCCTGGCGTAAAAGTCTGACCATTAACTACGCAAGGCAGCATATCTACCCGCGTCGGATCTAGCTGATTGGCCTGACAAGCCATATCTCGGCTATAACGGCTAATCGTCCAAATACGATCTGCGGCTTGCAGGGCTTGCTGATCAGGGGGAGGGAGTGAAGACCAAACCTCTTTGCCATAGGTAAGCACTGTGTAGGGAATGTTGAGTCGCTGGCAGAGCCAACCCACCAAGGGAGCCAAACGGATATGGCCGCAAAACACACGTTGAGGCCGCTGCCACAACAGATAAAGCGCCAATGCTATCGCCAGTCGCACCCTACCAAGGACAGCAGGAAAAGTTTTCAGGTAGCGAAAGTCTAGCTTACTATGGCTAAAAGGGTTGGGGCAGTTTGGCCCATCTCGCAACAAAAAGACAGTTGCTGCAGGCATCTGGGGCAATGCCAGATAGGCGCTAAGAATATCTTGAATATAAGATTGAATGCCTCCCTCGCATTCAAAGATCTCTAGGAAGGCAAAGACATAGTGAGGACTCGATGGCGAAACTGAAGAGTTTGGCACTTGAATTATTAATCGTCGTAAATTGACAAGCAACTAAGCAAGTTTTTCAAACGGCTGTAAACTCAATGAACCAGTTTGCAAGCGATCTAAGTCAGCTTGAACCATTTTCTCTAATAAAGCTTCAAAACTCACTTGGGGTTGCCACCCTAACACTTGCTTCGCCTTGGTCGGGTTAGCCACTAACTGAAAGTGTTCATCTGCTCTCAGCAAAGCTGGATCGATCTCAACGTACTTTTGCCAATCCAGATCGACACTGGCAAAGGCCGTGGCAATCAAATCACGAACGGTATGCAGGTTTCCTGTACCAATGACATAGTCTTCGGGATGTTCTGACTGCAGCATTCGCCACATCGCTTCTACATAGTCGCCTGCGTAACCCCAATCGCGCTTGGCGTCTAGATTGCCCATTTTGAGGCGATCGCTCAAACCCAGCTTAATTGAAGCAGCCGCTAGCGCCACTTTGCGCGTGACAAATTGAGGCGGGCGACGCGGAGATTCATGGTTGTATAGAATGCCACTACAGGCAAAAAGACCATAGCGATCGCGATGATGTACCATCGTCCAGTGGGCATGAAGTTTCGCGGCACCGTAAGGATTTTTGGGTCGAAATGGCGTATTTTCTGACTGGGGCGCTTCCTGAACTTGGCCTAAAATTTCAGAACTGCTAGCCTGATAAAACCGGGTTTCTAGTCCTACCTCACGAATAGCCGTCAATAAACGGGTAGCTGTTCCTGTAATTAGATCCAGCGTTCCTAGGGGATCTCGCCAAGAGTCAGGCACAAAGCTAGGCGCGGCTAAGTTGTAAATTTCGTGAGGTTGTAGCTGTTGTACCGCTGTTTTTAGAGCTTCGCTGTTAGTTAACGCTACTGAATAGATTTCTACCTGATTAGCTAACTCATCTAGCTTAGCTACACTACCTTGACGCTCAGGTGGCACCAAGCCAACTACCCGATACCCTTTGCTGAGCAACAATTTGCTCAAATAGTAACCATCTTGGCCAGTAATTCCCGTGATGAGTGCAGTTCGAGTCATATTTTTGTAGTTAGGCAAGTGGAGTCGCGAAAGCAAGTTACGGCAATTGGGGGGGCAAGCAGGCAAGCGTCAGACAAGGGAGTGAGGGCAACCTTAGGCATTGCCTCAACCATCTTCAAGCAGTCTAGGGCGAGAAAATAACCAGAAAAAGAAAATTATTCACAAAAAACAACTGCCTGCTTAGAATTCCCAAGGGCTAAGCCCATTCATCAGGTGTCTAAGCAGACAGCAAATCCTCTTCAATTGTTCTCAGGCAAAACCTTACTTCAAAAAAGCCCTAAGGTTAAAGACTCATCAATGGGAAAGGTAGCGCCAATGCCTAGCCACAAGGTAACTGCAGTGCCAAAAAGGAAAACAGCCGTAGCAACCGGACGACGGAAAGGGTTCTGAAACTTATTGATATTTTCGATGAAAGGTACCAATATCAAACCCAACGGGATAGCGGTCATAGCAGCAATCCCCAGCAGCTTGTTAGGGAGAATCCGCAGAATTTGGAAGGTGGGATAGAGATACCACTCTGGCAAAATTTCAAGCGGAGTTGCAAAAGGATTTGCGGGTTCACCCACCATCGCAGGATCTAGTACAGCTAGCGCTACACAGCAGGCGATCGTCCCTAGAATCACGACAGGGAAAATATAGAGAAGATCGTTAGGCCAAGCAGGTTCACCATAATAGTTGTGACCCATACCCTTCTTCAGCTTCTCTCTAAGCTGAGGATCGCTAAGATCAGGCTTCTTAATCGTTGCCATATTCTTAAAGTCTTGTCTCCTTCACAGTTGAACAGATGAGAGCGGCTAAAGGCCAGTCCACTGCTCTTATCTAAACTATAGACTGGCCAAAATCCAACAGCTCTTGCACTTATAAAGGCCCTGAGATTCCTTGCTTACGAATCATCAAGAAGTGCAGCAGCATGAAGACTGCAATTAACCAAGGCAAAACAAACGTATGCAAGCTATAAAAACGAGTTAAGGTAGCCTGACCAACGCTGGCTCCTCCCCGCATTAGCTCAACGATTGAAGCGCCTACAACTGGAATTGCTCCAGGAACGCCCGAAACAATCTTTACAGCCCAGTATCCCACCTGATCCCAAGGCAGAGAGTATCCGGTCACACCAAATGTAACCGTGATAACCGCTAAGATCACGCCTGTAATCCAAGTTAGTTCACGCGGTTTTTTAAAACCACCCGTTAAGTAAACTCGGAAGACATGAAGAATCATCATCAGCACCATCATGCTGGCAGACCAGCGGTGAATGGAACGAATGAGCCAGCCGAAGTTGACCTCTGTCATTAAGTACTGAACTGAAGTAAAAGCCTCAGCTACAGTAGGCTTGTAATAAAAGGTCATGGCGAATCCAGTTGCGAACTGGATGATGAAGCAGGTAAGGGTAATACCGCCTAGGCAGTAAAAAATGTTGACGTGAGGCGGAACGTACTTGCTGGAAATATCATCAGCGATCGCTTGAATTTCCAGCCGCTCATTAAACCACTTATAAGCCGTTGAATCGGTGACTTGCTTAGTAAACATGAAGCGGGCGCGTATAGATATTTATGCCGTCAATAGCAAATGTAACATAGCACAAAGTAAACATGAGCCTAGGCAGACGGGCAATCCTAGCGAGAAGAGCGGCTTAATTTCCGTGGAAAAAGCTTAATTAAGCTAGGCTCAACGTTTACAGCGCTACAGCCTGTAACTGAGAAGAGCTAGATAAGCTAAGATTGAAGAATTAGATTATGTTTCAAAGCTTTACAAAAGCCTACCGTCTCTGCTGACATGGCGGCTGCGCAGCGTTAGACAATAAGTAAGGTCTAGCGGCTGGCTGAGGAACTTGAGAGAAAGCCCCTAGCGTAGCAGCTAAGGGGATCTGCCTATCTATAGTTCCAGGCACCAGCGACTGTTATAGAAAGGATTCACCTTTCTGCAGAAGCGCCAGAATAGCCAGCAGGGTATATACAGTAGTAAATTTCGCATCCTGCTTTAAGCTTTTTTCAGCTTCAGAGCCGTCGATGGTGGCAGCCTTGAATGGAACTTGAGCCGCTTACCGCGATTTCGCCTCAGCCAATTTGAAATCGCTGGTGTATTTGTTTTAGATATGAGAAATTCTTTTTTAAAATCTTTACTGGGTCTGCTGTTGGTGCTAGTGCTCTGGTTGGGGCTTCAGCCCTCAACAGCTTTGGCCGTTAGTAGCGAACAGCGCTTTGTCTCTGAAGTTTGGCGGATTGTTAGCCGGGCTTATTTAGATGAAACTTTCAATCACCAAAACTGGTGGCTAACCCGACAACGCTTTCTAAAGCAGCCAATGCCCGATCGAGCAGCCGCCTACCAGGCCGCTCAAGAGATGCTGGCTTCCTTAGAAGATCCTTATACTCGTTTGCTGCAGCCAGACCAGTATCGCAGCTTGCAAACCAGTACTTCAGGAGAGCTAACAGGCGTAGGGTTGCAAATTACGCGGGATGCTGAGCAAAAGTTCTTAAAAGTGATTGCGCCCATTGAAGGCTCACCTGCCGCTAAAGCGGACGTGCAGCCACGCGATCGCATTTTAGCCATCAACGGCATCTCTACCGATACGTTTACGCTGGATGAAGCCGCTAGCCAGATGCGAGGGCCAATCGGTAGTCAGGTTAATTTGCGTATTGGCCGAGAAGAGCGCGAATTTGACATTACCTTGGTGCGCGATCGCATTACCCTCAACCCAGTTTATGCAGATTTACGGATTCAACCCGACGGCAAACGTATTGGGTACCTTCGGCTGAGCCAATTCAACGCTAATGCTGCCGACGAAATTCGAGAAGCTATTCTTCTACTAGAAGAACAGAATGCCGCCGGGTACATCCTTGATTTAAGAAATAATCCGGGTGGCCTTTTGCAGGCAGGCATTGAAATTACTCGCCTCTGGCTTGATCAAGGCACCATCGTTTACACCGTCAACCGTCAGGGCATTTTAGACAGTATCACCGCTCATGGCCCCGCTTTAACCGATGATCCCCTAGTGGTTTTAGTCAATCAGGGAACAGCCAGTGCCAGCGAAATTTTGGCGGGTGCTCTCAAGGACAATGGCAGAGCCGTTTTAATCGGCGATGTCACGTTTGGTAAAGGTTTAATTCAGTCTCTTTTTGATTTATCCGATGGCTCAGGTCTAGCCGTGACGGTAGCTAAGTACGAAACACCCAACCACTCTGACATCAACAAACTGGGTATTCAGCCCAACTATAAGGTGCCCCTAGAACCGATTGCTAGAGAGCAAGTCGCGACTGCTGCAGATACTCAGTACCAGGCAGCGATCGATATTTTGTGTGCTTCAAATACTGTGCTAGCGGAGGCTCCATAACGTTGTGCGCACTTATCACGATCCGCTACATGGAGCCATTACGCTGGATCGCGCCGATGCTGTAGAAAATCTCTTAATTCAGCTCATTGATACGCCTGCTTTTCAACGGCTGCGCCGAATTCGTCAGTTAGGGCCTGCAAGCCTGACTTTTCATGGGGCGGAGAGTTCTCGCTTTACCCACTCTTTGGGTGTGATGGCGATCGCCCGTCAGGCTTTTGATCGCTTAGCCCAACGTTATGCCGAATTACGACCCTACCGCGCTACTGTGCTTTGCGCTGCCCTTTTACACGACTTAGGACACGGCCCTTTTAGCCATACGGCTGAGGAAATTTTTGGCAACCCTCACGAAGTCTGGACTTGCCGAATCTTACGAGATTATCAACCCATTGCCGATTTGCTCCATCAGTTTGCTCCTGATTTAAGCTGGCAGATAGAACAGGTCTATAGTCACCAACACCCAGTTCCTTTTGTCTGGCAGTTGATCTCCAGTCAGCTAGACTGCGATCGCCTTGACTATCTGCTACGAGATAGCTACTTTACTGGTGCCAGCTATGGTCAACTCGATCTGGAGCGAATTTTGCTGGCTATTGATTACGATCCGCTGAGTCAGCAGCTAGTGGTGGCTCGTAAAGGATTAGCCGCGATCGAGCATTACTTGGTCGTGCGGTATTTTATGTACGCCCAGGTTTATAACCATGCCAAAAACCTAGCAGCCACCTGGCTGTTAGAACAGGCGTTTGGGCGAGCCAGAGAACTTTTAGCACAAGGGTCATTGACGGCAGACGAAACCGTCCAGGCTTGGCTACAGCAGAAGGCAAAGGGATTATCCCTCGCCCACTATCTAGCGGGTGATGACATTGTCTTTATGTATCACTTACAGCGTTGGCAACTCAGTTCTGATCGTTTGCTGGCTGACCTCTGTCGTCGCTTTCTTGATCGCGACTTGCCCAAAGCGATCGAAGTTACAGACCTTGCCCCTAGTCAGCAACATCAGCTATTACAGCAGCTAGCAGCAAATCTCAGCCGGCAGTCGCTAGATCCCAAGCGCTACAGCGGTTTTCGCAAAGTATGGAATCGAGGCTATACGCTGTATCAACGAGGCATCAAACTTAAATCAGAAACGGGCTTGCAAGAAATTAGCCAGCTTTCTCCTCTGGTCAAAACTTTGGTAAAACCTGTACAACGCGTTTGGCTGATTTATCCCGCCGAAGCAGAACCGCAGTTACTACAGTTAAAAGCCTCTTTAGAGCAGCACTTGAGTTTCTCGGAGACGGTTTAGATCCAGCTTCTGCAACTGCTGGTAAGCGGGCTTGACCGAACCTGCCCCTCGCAAAAATCCGGTATTTGCTCCCGGACAAACATGCTGGAGTGTTTCTGGGCTAAAGTCAGCAAGAATTTGCTCCAAACTCGAAAGCTGACGCGGCCAGTGAAAAGTTTTGGCAAAACGCAGAGGCTGTAGTTGACCTGTGGGGGTAGGCAAAAGATGGCGTCCGGAAAACAAGATGCCGCCATAGCGTTGGTGATAGAGACACGCAGACCCCGGTGAATAGCCCGGTGTCCAAAAAACACGACTTTGTGGACTTAAAATATCTGTCTGGTGAAAGGTTCGAGGCGCAAGATTGGGCAATAGATAGGCTTCTTGCTCTTGAATTATCACCTGGCAAGAAAGGGTTTGCAGCATCTTTTTAACCTGGGCGATCGCCCCGCGATGCGTTAAAAACAGCCAGCGCACGCCCCCTTGATCTGCCAGAAAAGCTTGAGTGGTGTCTGTCCAGGCAGGACAATCCACTAAAATATTGGCTGCTTGATCTGAGGAGTCATTTTCTACAATGAAGTAAGCGGTACCCCCCATTGTTTCGCGATTGGGAGGAAACGCAAACACACCATCCAGAATCAAGCGGGGTGCTTTAGTTGATTTGTCAGGGTTAGAAGCAGTCATTCGTCTTTAGATTCTTTCTCAAGCAATTTTCGAGGCTGGAATTGTCTCTGCTGCCAAGGCTGTCTAAAGTAACTCATTTTGGCAGGAATTGCGTTGAAAAGTCTCAAGAGTCGATTGATGCGATCGCTATTTTTTGCTGTTTGGGGCTGGATTTGGCAAACTGAGCTTAGAGACTTGGATTTCGACACTGCGTCAGATCCGCTCATTGCTTAAGCTTGTAAAACCACTGAAGCCGCAGCTTAGCATAGTAAACTTCAGTTTCGAGAACGCTTGAGTGAAACCAGCCCATGCTGCTTTTTTGGTTACTGTTACTAGGGGTCTTCACCTACTTTGTGGTTCAGCGTAGCGTTATGAACATTACGCGTACGCCAACCTGGATTCTTTGGCTAGTGATGATGACGCCTGCTTTTGTTTTAACGGCGTGGAGTTTAGTTCAGGGACAAGATGAGCCATTTCCTTCAGGTTTGTTGCTGAGCTTATTTGTCGTCTGCCCTGTAATTTACTGGCTGCTGATTCAATGGGGCCGACAGCCTAAGCCTAAGCCTGAGCGGGATACCCCACCAGCAGCGAGCGACAGTGAAAGCCGCCCATCAGAAGCCCGTCCGGCGCTGCGTCCGATTAACAAAGAAGAAGAAGCCAGCCTGCAACACTGCTTTCCCTGGTCGGTTTTTTATCTACAAAATATTGAGTATCGGCCTCAGGCAATGATCTGCCGAGGACAGCTACGATCGTCTCCCCATATCGCCTATAAAACAGTTCAGGAAAACGTAGAATCTCGCTTTGGTAATCGGTTTTTAGTCCTGTTTCAAGAGGGGCTAAATGGCAAACCCTTTTTTGCCCTGGTTCCTAATCCTCAAGCTAAATCAGCGGACAAAAAAGACAATGAACCACTGACGCGCCCTGGTCTGGCGATCGCCCTGTTTGCCATCACGTTACTCACAACAACTTCTGTAGGGGCTTTAATCATTGCTGGTGTGCCTGAAGCTGAGCTACAGAGCGACCCTACCCGCTTTTTAGCAGGGCTTCCCTATGCGCTTACCCTTATGGGTATTTTGGGTATTCATGAGTTGGGCCACTATTTGACCGCTCGGCGCTATCAAATTCGCGCGACGCTACCGTATTTCATTCCGGTTCCGTTCTTTTTGGGTACCTTTGGTGCTTTTATTCAACTGCGATCGCCAGTTCCTAACCGCAAAGCGCTCTTTGATGTCGGCATCGCTGGGCCATTGTCAGGCTTTATCGTGACGTTACCTTTACTAATCTGGGGGTTGAGTCAATCAGAATTGGTAGCCATGCCAGAAGATGCTAGCTTGCTTAACTTCAAAGCGCTGGATCCAGGAGCATCTATCTTACTGGCATTGCTGACTAAGCTAGCCTTAGGGGCTCGTTTAGGAGCCGACCAGGCGATTGAATTACATCCTGTAGCCGTGGCTGGCTGCTTGGGTTTAGTGGTAACAGCCCTTAACCTGATGCCCATTGGTCAGTTAGATGGGGGTCATATTGTTCATGCTATGTTTGGGCAACGAACTGGTGCTGTGATTGGTCAAGTCGCTCGCTTACTGGTATTGGGTCTGGCGCTGATTCATCGAGAGTTTATGCTGTGGGCTATCTTGCTGTTTTTTATTCCGGCTGTTGATGAACCCGCTTTAAACGACGTGAGCGAACTGAATGATCAGCGTGACTTTTGGGGATTGTTTGCTCTAACGCTATTGGTGCTAATTGTCTTGCCTGCGCCTGAAATGCTAGTGCGCTTTTTGTTTTAGCAAACTAGCGAGTTTTAGAGTTGACAAATTTAGCCCTGTGTTGTTTTGTTGCAGTTAAAGATTAATTTTCTGGCATGACAGGCAATGTAACCCAGTGGCTGACTGAAATTAGAAACTTGCAGCGGCAGCTAGCAGATACGCTAAAGGAGCGAGATGCAGCTTACAAAAGTGCCGCTAACTGGCGGCAGCTTTACGAAACTGAAGCGCAGCAGCGTCGTAGCGCCGTTCAGCAACTGCAGGAAAAAAACAAAGCTTTACAGCAAGAACTCCTGCGCCTGCAGCAACAACCTGATTGGTCTCAGCCGCAAAATGCTGCTGAGATTGAGCAACAGGTAAGTCAAATTGCAGATGCGGCCAAGCTCCGTCAGCAACTTATCGCCGCTTTAGCCCAGTGCGATCGCCTTAAGCAAGCGCTGCAAACTGAAAAAACCGAACATACTCAAACTCGA
This sequence comes from Almyronema sp., assembly GCF_052168255.1. NCBI lineage: Bacteria > Bacillati > Cyanobacteriota > Cyanophyceae > Nodosilineales > Nodosilineaceae > Almyronema > Almyronema sp. The sequence continues at coordinate 83,989 of NZ_JBQLZL010000079.1, forward strand.
CAAAGTCTAACGATGGCTTTGGGGGACACCATCGATATGCTGGCTAGGGAGTCTGCCGCATCCCCTACACCAGCCAGTGCCGCCGGAGAAAACGGCGATTAAAAGCCCATAGCAGCAGCTAGGCTGGCTAAATTTGGCTCAATGCCTTGATGTACCTGATTGTGGCTGTGCTTGATAGCGGCGTCTGGATCTTTTAAGCCGTTACCCGTCAAAACACAAACAACGGTAGCGCCTGCTGGTACTTGATCTTTTACTTTAAGCAAACCCGCTACAGATGCCGCACTAGCAGGTTCACAAAAGATGCCTTCTTCAGCAGCCAGCAGACGGTAAGCCGTTAAAATTTCTTCGTCAGTGACGGCGTTAAAAGCACCTTGGCTAGCTGCCTGTACCGCCAACGCGCGATCGCGATTAGCAGGATTACCGATGCGAATAGCCGTAGCCAATGTTTCAGGATGGGGACAGGGTTCTCCAGTCACCATTGGAGCCGCCCCCGCTGCCTGAAACCCCATCATGCGCGGTAAGCGATCGCACAGTCCTTGAGCGTGATACTCACAAAATCCCATCCAATAGGCCGTAATATTGCCAGCATTACCCACCGGAATACACAACCAGTCGGGTGCCTGCCCCAAAGCATCAACCACTTCAAAAGCTGCCGTTTTTTGCCCCTCTAGCCGATAAGGATTTAGCGAATTGACCAACGTTACCGGATATCGCTCAGCACTTTGGCGTACCATCGCTAAAGCTTGGTCAAAATTTCCGCGAATAGCTAGCACCTGAGCACCATAGAGCAAAGCCTGAGCCAGCTTACCAAGAGCCACGTAGCCATCTGGGATGACGACAAAAGCTCGCAACCCGCCTCGAAGCGCATAAGCCGCCGCCGCCGCTGAGGTGTTCCCTGTGCTGGCACAAATCACGGCTTCGGCTCCAGCTTCTTTAGCCTTAGAAATGGCCATAGTCATGCCCCGGTCTTTAAAGCTGCCGGTTGGATTCAAGCCGTCGTATTTGACAAAAACCTGTACAGACTTGCCAATACGAGCAGCAATTGTAGGAACCGGAATCAACGGCGTGTTTCCTTCTAACAGGGTGACGACGGGGGTTTGCTCGCTAACGGGCAAATAAGACCGATAAGCCTGAATCAAACCTGGCCAGCGATTAAGCGCAATCGGAGGCTGTTGAGGCGAAAGGTTGTTATCCAGTAGCTGATTAGGATTGAGACTGAGAGTCACGGGTACTTCGGGGTTGAATCAATAAAGAATTTGGATCACTGCGGTAAACTTGGAGTCCTCAGTTTTTTAGGGGGACGAGTATCTCCTCAGCCTGAACGCCAGAACAGAATCCAACAGTCAGAATACAAGATTGTTAGCCTCTAGCTGTTATGTTCTCATTTCACACGCTGCTGGTCTGAAAAATTGCTGAAACGCCCTTAGCGAAAAATCTGTCCTTTAAGTCTACCGTGTCCTTGATCTAAGCGAATCAGCCACTGCTGCTGTAGCCGATTCGGAAGCTGGCATAGCCAGTCTAAGGTGAGGGTTGACTGCTGTTACGATTTTTGTATAAAGCGTAGTGTAAAATAGGTTGACGCTCTCACTAGGTAGAAATTCCTAGCTGTCTCTAAGATGAATGTATCTAAAACTGCCCCCCAATCTTCTGATTTAGAGGTCAAGTCTCCTGTTCAGGAAGATGAGCGAATCTGCTGGATTGAGGTCAAGCAATATCCGTTTCAAGCCGATCATCAAGTAGAACTGCTGCACTTACTGGCCGAGGCAGATGCGCTGCTATTACAGCTACAAACCTCAAGCTCTGAAAAGCTGTCCTGCCCCAGCAAACCTAATGCGGCTCTTGGCGATCGCTAAAATTTGGCGTTTTTTTAAGTCCTCACCTGTCTTTTCTCAAACTCAGTGATCTGATCGCTCTAGAATTGGCTATCCTGTTTGAGAATTGTGGGGATTAGCTTATGAAGAAACTATCGACTAGGACAACCTGGCTAGCTGCCGCGATCGCGGTGGCTATCAGTGTAGGCAGTGTGGCAGGCTACTGGCAGCGATCGCAGCAGCAATCTGCCAGCAAATCGGCTAATCTATCTACGACTCCTGCTCGGCTAAAGCCGCTACCCAACAATTTTGCTCAGAAAAGTGTCGGGCGATCGCCCCAGTTTTTTGCTACAGCTAAGACCACTCTTTTAAAGGCTACGCCTGTCGCCGAGCGACTACCTACGATTTCAACTGGCCGCAGCGATCCCTTCATTTCTCCGTTTATTCCATCACGGCCTCTGGTAACGCCCTCCCCAACTCAAAATATCTCAACCCCAGTCCCCCCTTCACCCGGCATAACAACTGCCACCCAGCCCGCTCAAGTTCCGCAGCCCGTCCAACCTCCTACCCCCGTAGCCACTCAACCGTTGCCGACTCCCCCCAATCGTACTCCCCTAGCCTCATTGCCCCTCCCGCCTGAATTACCCACGCTATCGATCGCCAACATTCCCCTTGGCGTCCCCATCACAACCGCTACCAACGCTACAGCAGCAGCAGCCATTCAAATTTCAGGTGTAATGCAGTTAGCTGATCAAGTCAGCATCTTGGTACAAGAACCACAAGCAGAAACAGGACGCTATGTTCAAGTAGGCGACTATCTAGCAAATGGTCAGGTACGCATTAGTCGGGTGGAGTGGACAGCAGGCCAAGATCCAATAGTCATTTTGGAACAAGCTGGCCGTGAATACGTTAAAACAGTGGGAGGAGCCACATTAGCTCAGGCTCGTTAGGCATTCTCTCAGGCCAAAACTCTCGCAGACGATAGGGTCTATGAGTTCATCTGCACCTTTAGACAAGAGCGAACAACAGATGCAGGCGGCTTCAGGAGCGTCTATTTTGAGCCTGAAGGGTCGCTATCTTTGCCCCGTTTGTCGGCACGGCCATATTGAGGCGCTAACGCTGATGGACGCCTTTGCCTGCGACTTTTGCCGCCATATTTTTACGGTTAATCTGCAAAACCAGACGGTACAGGTGGTTGATAGCGCTCAGCCAATGAGCTGGCGTTGGAAAGGCCACACCTGGCGAGGCGTCAATCAAGATAATTGGAATCTGACTTTAATCATCTGGATTGTGGGATTGGCTTTGATTGGATTTCCCACCGGATTGGTCTGGTTGTCTTCTCACCTTTTTCCACCCCTGCCCGGTACGCCAGCCGCTCAGCTACCAGCTATTTGGGCGGGTTTGACCCTCTTGTGCCATCTACTGCTTGTGATGTGGTTAATTTCGGAGCACTATCAGTTGCCGCTGTATGTGTCGGCTAAAGTTCGGCTACAGCAGCTAGGTCAGCGCTGATACAAGCCCTGACGCTAACGGCAGGCAACCGCCTGCCCGGTCGCCAACCAGCGTTAAGGGATTTGTCGGTTTCTGCCGCAGCCGCTCAGATGACGGCTATACTGCATGGATTAAGGTCGCTAGCATCCCCAAAGGGATTGAGCTATGGAATATTGGGAGTTTCTACTGCAGAAAGAGGGCGATCGCACCTGGTTACCACTAGAATCTGCTGAAGTTGAAATTTTAGAAGGCCGCTATCGTCTGATGGCTCATGGTAGTCAGGCAAACGCTACGGTCGAAGTTCGGATTAGCCAACTGCTGTTAGAAGAAATTCCGCCCAAGCGTCGAGTTCTTAAACGGCAAGGCAAAACCAATCAAGACGGCTTGATGGTTGTGATGCCTTTTACCCAACTTCATGCCGGCACCTGGGAAATTCGCTGTATGGGTGGCGATCCGTTAAATGACCTCATGGGTGATAGCTGGCAGCACAACATCCAATTTCAGGTTCTACCGCCTAGCAGTGATGAAATAGACGATTGGGAAGCTGACTGGTCACCTGTCGCAAATCAGGAAACGGTTGCTGCCGACAAGGTGATTGCTAGCTCAGAACCGCTGGCGCTTACAGACATGCTTGCAGCTCACGCAGCAACTGAAGCTAGCTTTGATCTGGTTGTTACAGCGAGTTCAGACAATTCATCAATGGCTGAGCAAGCAGCCCAGGCAGCAGATACGCTGACAACAAGCTCTGCAACCGATATCTCCGACTTAGAAAAAATGGCTGAGCAGCTAATGGGAGATGTCTTCAGCGATATGCTGACTCCGGCTGAGCCACCTGAGACGCCTCAGCCAATCGCTCCTCTGGCTTCCCCATCAGCCAATCATCCCCTGCCTTTTCAAATTAGCCTTGACCAGCCGACTTACCTGGTACGTGCCCGTCAGCCCTTGACTTTACAGATTTGCATCCAAGCAAGTCAAACAGACGCCTTTTCTGAGTTGCCGCCAAGTGAGCTAAAACTGGTTTTGCGCAATCCTCAGACTTCGGCAGTGCTAGACACAATTCAGCGATCGCTGTCGGTTCAGCCTTTACCCACTGATTTGACCGTTGAAGTCAAGTTGTCTGCGGCTCTCAAAACCCATCTCATTTTGGCGGAGTTGACGCTGCAAGCTGCTGAGGGGTCAATCATTTTGGCGAACCAGGCTTTTACCATTGCCGCCATGCTAGATAACCTGTTAGAAACAGTCGCCGACCAGGGGGAATATCTGCAAGATCCCGACCAGTGGCACCTACCGCTAGAAACTCCTCTCTCAGCAGCCCAGGAAACAGCCCCAGACGAGACTTCAGTAGCAGAACCCCAAAAGGTCAAGGCTCCGGTACGCCTACCCAGTGCAGTGACCAAAAACAGCAAACCTCTCTTTTTGCCTGCGATGGGGATGTTTTTACCGCCTCAAATTTATGATCCGCTGGTAGAAGATCCAGAGACAGCTATCAGCCACTCGCCGGTATTACCCTCTCTTCCACTGATTGCGCCTCAAGGGGAACTAGCTGTGTCTTCAGAAGTTGCCCCCAGCGTGGAGCCACTTATAGACACGGTTGACCAGTCAATTTCCACGGTTGAGTTTGAGCCAGCAGTCAGTTCAGCCCTAGACAGCACAGTTCCCGATGCAGATCTACCTGAGGCAGATTTAGCGGCAGCCCCCTCAGAACAGATGGAAACTGTGACTGTCGATGAAGCCGATGCCGATGCCGATTTGATTGCCGAGGCTGAGCAAATTGAGTTTGCAGCGGAAGCGAGTTTAGATTTAGCCATCGAGGACGAGAGTTCAGAATCAGAATCCTCTCTAGTGGATGTGGCCTTTCAGTCTTTAAACTTGCAAGATCGATTTTGGTCGCGGCTCAGTGCTTTCGCGCTAGACGGCCACAAAGCAGCTCAAGAAGTTCAATCTGCTATTGAGGCCACAGAGGCAGCCTTAGCCACGGACGATGAAGCTGTTCCACCCCCCGTTGAGGCGGAGCCTATTAGCTTCTCTCTGGAAACAGGTTCCCCGCACGAATTTGTGGTTTACGACGCTGCTGAACCTGCTGCCCCTTCATCTGAACGTTCACTAGGGGCAGATCACAGATCAGAGGCTAGCAAACTAGCTGAGCTACCCCCCGTTCCCGTTCCCCGCCTAAAAGTACCGACAGGTCACTTGATTGCAGGTGAACTTGTTTCGATTGAAGTCACGCTTCCCGTTACCCCTGAGCGCCTGTGTGTTAAGTTTTGGACGAGCGATTTGCAGACACGCGCCTTGGTGGATAACCCCCGATGGCTGATGTCTTTTGATCCGGATGGGCAGGGTTATATGTCTACAACGCTGCGCCTGCCAGCTCCCCAAGGATGCCTAGAAGCTCGCTTTGCAGCGATCGCAGTAGACGTTGTGAGCCAGCGAGAAAGTGAGCGAGTAACGGTAGATCGCTCGATTTTACCAGCCAACCTGATTGACACTTCGCTAGACGAGTTTGACGTTTAGACAGGTCAGTCCAGCGATCGCTGCCATTACTGCCGAGCGAGTGCGATCGCCCAGCATTGCGCAAAGTTTGTAGAAGAATTTAAGCATTCTGAGCCAATTCGCAGTAATCTGATGACGTAATAATTTGTGTTGAGATAGGAAATCTGTATGGCAGCTTCTTTTCTTCCTTCCGTTCTGGTTCCTATAGTCGGCATCGTCTTTCCGGCTGTGGCAATGGCATTTTTGTTTCTCTATATTGAGCAAGAAGATGCCGCTTAACCGCTAAAGCCAGTTTTAAGCAACTGTCGTTTTTAGCGGCTCAACTCAATCAGGAGGCCACACTAAAAAGCACCGCTGAATCAGCGGTGCTTTTTGTTGATCAAAAGAGACTGGCTTAAAAAACTCAGGTTGCTACATCGCCGAACCTACGCCAGCGTAAGCACCATAAAAGAAAAGACCCACCACAACGAGTACACCAGTCCCAGCAACTGTAGCTACGATCCACAGAGGAATTCTTCCACTTTGACCCACCGCACACCTCCAAAAGATTAATTAAACTAAATGGCTATCAAAAATGACATTCTCTAGTTAAAGAAGTAGCTAGAGAACAGCAATCCGAGAACAAACACGAGCAGCAACCCAAGATAAAGCGAGGTTCGGTTCAACTCTACAGGCTGCTTGTTAGGGTTTTGATTGCGATCCACGAAGTTCTCCTATCTTTGAATAAACTGCATTGCCGCAATAGCTCCCAGAAAGAAAACGCTGGGAACTGCAAGCGCGTGTACTGACAACCATCTAACGGTAAAGATGGGATAAGTAACTGGCTCGTTAGAAGTATTGCTATTCATTTGAGAAACCTAATCTACTAAACGAAAAAAACAAAGCTATTGGTTCTGAAAACGTTGAATTTCTTGATTGGCATCGTAGCGATCATCGACGATGGGTAGTTCCATGCGATTGTTGGGATAATACTCGTTAGGACGCGGCGTTCCAAACACGTCGTAAGCCAAACCAGTGCTTACAAATAGCCAGCCTGCAATGAAAAGTGCAGGAATGGTAATGCTGTGAATTACCCAGTAACGAATGCTGGTAATAATATCTGAAAATGGTCGTTCTCCAGTTGTACCTGCCATCGAATGATCTCCTCTAACAGCAATTTATCTATTTACTATTCCATCATACGGAACAGCTTCTATCCCTACAAGAATCCGATTAAACGTACGCTTACTCAACAGCTTATGCTGTCTCTGCCGCGTTACCGTACTTTAGCAAAATACCACGCTGACCCAGAACAAATCCCCGGTTATCCGACAAAAAGATAATCCGATAAAAATTAGAGGGAACGTTTTCTAATTGCCGATCTTTGAGCCAGGTTTTACCCCCGTCTTGGCTGCACAAGAGGTTGCCGCCACCGCCAGCAACCCAAATCTCGTTGCCAGTGCGATAAGCCAGATCTAAAAGCCCCCAGCTTGTAGAAAATTCTGGATTAATGGGGTCTTGCCAGTCTTCTACATCCTCGGAAGCTGAAAACTGTAGCTGGCCGCCCCGAGCAATTAACCACAAATCACTTTGCTTGCCAAACCCCATATTTTGCAGGCGTCTAGAGTTTTCGCGGTTGTGAAGCTGCCAGGTGCGCTGCCCAGGCTGCCAGGTGGAGTAGAAATTACCGCGAGATGAAACGGCAATGTAGCGGCCATCTTGAGAACGAGACATATTGCGGACAACGCCAACAGCCCCTTCAACCAGAGCCTTCCAGTTACGACCGCCATTTTCGGTAACGTAAATAGCGCCAATATCAGTTGCCATCTCAGCGGCATCGGTTCCCAACGCAGTAATCAAAAAGGGACTACCGGGTAATTTTTCACTCAGTGGAATCCTCGACCAGGTATTGCCTTCATCTTCAGTGTGCAGCAGCAGATTGGGCTGGCCTGTAATCCAACCTTCTCTACCGTCAAAGCTGACCGAGGTGAAAGTATAGCGTTTGTCATCGAGATCAAGCTGACGTGGCTCCCACGTTTCGCCCCCATCGCGACTTTCTAGCAGCGTCGAGTAGTTGCCCACTAGCCAGCCGTGGCTACCATCACCCGTGAAGGCAATATCAGAAAAGGTGGCTTCGGTAGAAAGCTGAAGTACCTGCCAAGGATTTTTTTCCAAAGAGGGTAAAAAGTATCCAGAGCAGCTAGCAGTCATTAAAGCGATCGCTATGACGACAACCAGCTTTTTGAAAGACCCCAGAGTGAACTGCATTGCCATGAATATGAAATAAGTGAACTATGTCGAGGATTTGGAGAAATCGATGCTATTGAGAAGAAGGTGACGGCTGGAGCTGAAAGCTCTAGCGCAAGCCATAAAGGCTGAGAAAAAATAAAAAAGCTAACCCTAAAGCGCCAAAAATAAGCAGGCTTTTTTGTCCAGGCGTTAACGTATTGACCCCTAGGCCATAGCCTAAGTTTTCTTCAAAACCAGAGGGCTTGCCGACAGGCCCAATGTTTTCAAACTGAGGCTTACGCGCTCCGCATACAGGGCAGCGCCAGTTAGAAGGCAGTTCTGCAAAGGGTGTACCACCTGCAATCTCGGCTTTGTTGTCTCCTTTAGCAGGTTCATAAACGTAACCGCAGGCACGACATTCATAGCGATCTGACGGCTTTGGCCCTGGCGCTTGCACGGTGCTAGCCTGATCCGGCTGAGGATCAGACGGCGCAGCACTGACGTTGACTTCCGGCTCGGTGCTCATGAATCCTTTCCTAAATACGCTCTAAACGCAGATTTTTCTGCCCAAGGCTAGAGATGAGCTAGCAGTAACTCATCTAAATATGAGAACAACTGTTAAAGATTATGACATATCGAGGGTTTTCTTCTCGGTGTTCTAAGGCAAACTTTTGAGGGCACCTGAAATTGGCTGCGATCGCCATTAGCCCGCGCTTCAAGTTGCCAGTATTTCATACCCTCGGCTCAGTATTCGAGGAAAATGCACTATAGAATGGTAAAGGCGAGTAACATTACCTATTGATCTGTTCAGAGAGCATGGCACCGTGTTTGTTCTAACCGGTTACGAGTACTTTCTAGGATTTCTGATTATTTGTGGGTTAATCCCTGTCTTGGCATTAACCGCCTCTAAGCTACTGCGGCCTGCTAGTCGTGGTCCCGTTCGTCGAACCACCTATGAGTCTGGAATGGAGCCAATTGGGGGTGCTTGGATTCAGTTCAACATTCGTTATTACATGTTTGCCCTGGTGTTTGTCATTTTTGACGTAGAAACTGTTTTCCTTTATCCCTGGGCAGTTGCCTTCAGCCGATTGGGGTTGCTAGCCTTTGTAGAGGCTCTCATCTTCATCGCAATCCTGGTTATTGGCTTGGTCTATGCATGGCGTAAAGGAGCTTTAGAATGGTCATGAATTCAAATACACTTTCCTCCAATCCGCTACTCAAACCAGATGAGCGGTTGATGAACCCGGCAGGTCAACCTGCTGTCACGCAAGATCTCTCTGAAAATGTGATCTTGACCACATTAGACGACCTTTACAACTGGACACGATTGTCTAGTTTATTTCCGCTACTCTATGGCACAGCTTGCTGCTTTATTGAATTTGCTGCCTTAATTGGGTCGCGGTTTGACTTTGACCGCTTTGGGCTTTTGCCACGCTCTAGTCCGCGTCAGGCAGATTTGATTATCACAGCAGGAACCATCACCATGAAAATGGCTCCTGCTTTAGTCAGACTTTATGAGCAAATGCCTGATCCCAAGTACGTCATCGCTATGGGAGCCTGTACGATTACGGGTGGCATGTTTAGCACCGATTCTCCCAGTGCGGTGCGTGGGGTTGATAAGCTAATCCCGGTAGATGTTTATATTCCTGGGTGCCCGCCCCGGCCAGAAGCGATTATTGACGCCATTATCAAACTACGCAAAAAGGTGGCCAACGAATCGATTCAAGAGCGGGGCTATACGCAGCAAACCCATCGGTATTACACCACCACCCATAATCTAAAGCCTGTAGATCCCATTTTGACAGGCCAGTATCTGCGCGCTGGCACTCGACAAGCGCCGCCGCAGGAACTGATGGAAGCGATCGGTGCCCCGGTTGAGGATTTAGCTGAAATGCAGGCAGAAAAGGAACCTAGCGCTCATGAGTGAAGCAGAAAAGCAAGTTGCTGACGCCCCAGGCGAACTAGTTGAAGCGGGCAAAGTTTCTAAGTGGCTAACGGAGCAAGGCTTTGACCATGAAATTCTAGAACCTGATCACCTCGGCATCGAGATGATTAAGGTTGATCCAGAGTTTTTAATTCCGTTTTCGACGGCACTCTATGCCTATGGGTTTAACTATCTACAGTGCCAAGGCGCTTATGATATTGGCCCAGGGGAAGAGTTGGTCAGCTTTTATCATCTCATCAAGCTAGAAGATAATGGCGATCGCCCAGAAGAGGTGCGCATCAAAGTTTTCTTACCGCGTGACAATCCTAAAGTGCCGTCAGTCTACTGGATTTGGAAATCTGCCGACTGGCAAGAGCGCGAAAGCTATGATATGTACGGCATTATCTATGAAGGCCATCCCAATTTAAAGCGGCTACTCATGCCCGAAGATTGGATAGGTTGGCCGCTGCGTAAGGATTACATCTCGCCTGACTTTTATGAGCTTCAAGATGCTTACTAAAAGCAGCTTGATTCAGCAAATTTGCTCGTTTAGCCAAAAGCGCACTCCTAGTTGAGTGCGCTTTTGGTTTGGAGGTTTGTTAGGCTTTAAGGCTGAAGCTTGCACTCGGCCTATTAGCTATCTGACGAACCTTTGAGTTGTTCAATTTCTTGGCGAATAACTTCTAGCTCTTGTGTCAGCATTTCAAGCTCTGACTGCAAACCCACCTCTACCTTAGGCATGTTAACGGTGCTAACCGTGGTTGAGGGGTGAGGCGAAGCGGTAGGCGAATTGAAAGGGCTGGGCACTTGTGCCATCATGCTATCGACTAGCCGACGAGCTTCTTGCTCAGCAACGGTACCTTTAGTTTCTAAATCTTCGCTCAGGCGATTCCAGTCACCGTTGATTTCAGAAAATTTTTCGCTTTGTTTGGCTGGATCTTGGACAGCTTCAACCAGAGTGGCTGTTGCCCCCAAAGCAATACGAAAACTTTTTTGCAGCAGTTCGGTAAAGCTATCAGAGTTCATAAAGTGGATATGCTCAAAAACAACACTGTTTCTTTAGTCGAAGACGGGTCGCAAAGTTGAACCAGCCCTCAAACAGGCTAATGAACCGTTGCCTTGATTGTATATTGGTTCTTTCAGAGTTGCTTGGCCTTAGGCCGTTTGCTCCAGATACTGGTTGAGATCTTCCAAAATTCGGGTGAGTTCAGCTTCTGTGGTCAAACGAATGCGATCGTCTCGGAGCGTTACCAGTAGCTTGGCAGCAAAAGGTGTGGGCCAAATATTGGGGTTGCAAAAGACCTCTAAAAAAACGTCCCCTGTATGCTGATATTCAAGGGGCTGCTCTGGCTTGGGTTTGTTGCCTGCACCGGACTTAGCCGTTGCGATCGCTTTGAGACTAACCATCAGTTCAGCCAAGGCAGCTTTGAGCGTTTGAGCGGCTTCTGGCGAAAAGTTAAACCGAACTGAGCCTTCTAATAAGTTCAAAGTGATTTGTGTGGTCATGCGTCCAGTTCAGTAAAGCGTTGGCTAATATTGTGCCATTGATCGCTCTGCTTAAACGGATTCTTACCAGTCAAAACGCAGTCCCTGGCTTTGGAGATGAGCCTGTAATTCAGCTATACGATTTTGAGCAACAATATCAGCCGCCTTTAGATCGGATTCCCCTGTACTCACCAGCCAGCCCGCTGTGGCGCCCGCTGCCGCGCCCGCACTCCACTCGCCGTAATGAACACGGGTCACCGCATTGACGATATGGCTGACAGCGATCGCTTTGCCGCCTATTAGCAAATTATCAACCCCCTGCGGAATCAAACTCTCTAGCGGTAGCTGTACCGGACGGACAACAAATTCTTTGACACTAGCACCAGCCGCTTCTCCTGTTTCTTCTTGATTGCGATAGCGACAGCCATGTATATCAACGTCGTAGTGGGTGAGCGCGATCGCCGTTGGTTCAAAATTGCGACCCACCGATAGATCCTCGCGAATATCTGACTCCAGCATCATAAACATCGGTTGCTGGTAGGCAGTTCGACCCAAAATGCGCCGTCCCTCGCGAATATAGGGATACATGCTCAGACCCGAATATGTACCCAGCGGAGAATCTGGCCCTGCCAGATGAGCAAGCGGCAGGTTTCTCGCAGACTGCTGCTTAATCAACCATTCTGAAAACAGCAAAGCGTGATTTTCTCCCTCGCGGAGAGAATCTAAATCTAAGCCTCCCAACCAGTTTTGCCGTTGCCCGGAAGCATCAATTTTTTCATCTGTGAGGATTAACGGTGGATCCATCCAAACCCAGTCATTGCCCCGGTTCCAGTTGATAAGGCTAATATCACCGGGCGAAGAAGGCCCCTTCATCGGGTCGCTATAAGAGGTGCTGACGATGCGGCGATAGTTAAATAAACTACCGCGATCAAACATGGGAAAGCCTTCCATCGCAAACCAACGCTGATGTTCTTCGCGGGAATAGCCAGGTTGCACTCGCTCCAGCAGCTTTAGGCTACCGCCACCATCATTGAAAATGGCCAGCGCAAACGGAAAGGTATATCCCTGCGTACAGTAAGGGTTGCCTTGCTCAGGCGCGTTGATCTCTTTGGTTAGAGAGCGAGCGTCTGACCCCGTCGCATGGGGAATTTTAGCCCACCCCACCAGTTCCCCCGTATCGGTGGCATCAATCACAATAAGTTCTTTACCGGGCGGCGCTTGTAGCCGAATAGGCACCTTTTCAAAGGTTTCATCCGGCGACCAAGAATACCAGCTCACCAGTTCTCGCGAGAGGCGGCCATGGGGCACATAATCTAGCGCTTTCGGAATACGTTTGACGGCATAAACAGCCGTGATATTTCGTCCGGTAATGTCAAAAGCAGCCCCTTTGAAGGCAATAGAAGTTCCCCAACGGCTACCGGGAGCTTTAGAAGCCTTAGTTTGCAGCCAGCTTTGAGCAGCCGCAGCCCCCGCCTTGGGAGGGAAACAAAGCTCTCCGACCCAGCAGCTATTAAGTTCGCTGACGCGGGCTGGTGCCAGACGCGTCCAGGTAGGTAAATCTACAACCTGCTGTAAAATCAAGTCTTTAAAGGCATTCCAACTGGCTGAAAAGTTACGCCGCGCCCGCATGGAACGAGATTCATCGATCGCAGAGACGCCTTGCGAACTAATTTGCCCCCCCAGCCAGGGGGTTAGCTCAATTAAGCAAGTCCGTGCGCCTGAGTTCATAGCATGACTGGCAGCCGCCACGCCCCCTAGCGAGCCACCCACCACCACGACTTCGCATTCCCAAACTTCTTGGGCAATTGGCAAAGGCGAAAGCTGGGGTCGTCCGTTGGCTCCAATGAGTTCTGAGACTTTGGAGCCAACTTCTTGATCCCGCAGCGTCTTCTGAAATTGAGGTTGTAGCAACAGGGAAGACTCCGGCTGGCTGCGGGCAGCACTAAACGCTTCTAACAGAGAAGTGGCGATCGCCAGCAGCAGCACACCAGAAATAGAAAACCGTCCCCACCGCTTCATTTGAGACAGACGTCTCTGTCGTCGTAGATGCGCTCGCCGACGACGCGCTAGCCTTCGCTGAGAGGGGCTAAGAGGAGACTGCTGATGCATTTAGGGTTCCGTAAGAAGTGCTGTGAGCCAGCCTATCAATGGCAGTTTAGGTGCATTGCTCACGCCGCTAGCCTGAGATGCTAAAAAACTGTCGATATAGGAATTTGCCCATTAGTTGTATCAAAATCTGGTAGTCTTGCCCATGCTTTTAGCAAACTCCATAAAAAAGAGGCGCTGAAAAGCACCTCTAATCAGTTAATGTGTCAGCGGTTTGATCGCGAACCAAGCCGGAGTTAGGGTCACCCAACCGCAAACTGAATTGGCGAGGCGTCTAACTAGAGAATATAGAGCAGGAGAAAGAGAATAATCCAGACGACATCGACAAAGTGCCAGTAAAGTTCGGCAGCTTCAATGCCAAAATATTCTTCGCTGGAATAATGACCTGCCCGACGCGATCGCCACAGCACCGCAATCATCAGCAGCAAGCCCACAAAAACGTGCAAACCGTGAAAGCCTGTCAGCGCATAAAACGTGCTGGCGAAAAGATTGGTTGTCAAACCAAATTCTAGATGGCTGTATTCATAAAGCTGACCTACCAAGAAAATCGCGCCCATCGCAGCAGTAATGCCAAACCAACGCTGCATACCAGCGACGTCATTTTTTTTGATTGCAGTATCGGCTTGGTGAATGACAAAACTGCTAGAAATCAGAATTAAGGTGTTGACCCCTGGCAACAATAGCTCGAGTTCAGGCGTGCCTGCTGGCGGCCATTCTGGGGCTACCACCCGAAACGCCAAATAAGCCGAAAACAAACCCAGAAAAATCATGCTCTCAGCCGCAAGAAAAAGAATGAGGCCAAAAATACGATGATCAGGATGTTCTTCATGATGGGCGGCGCTTTCTTGAGCGACGCCCACAACAGCATCGGAGGTATTAACAGCTGAACCTTGCATAAGCAAATCTACGAACGTGAGGGACTCAAAATCAGAAAAGATGGAGGAGACAGAGTAGACCTTGCGTTCCTAAGCAGGCACTTCGTCACCATAGAGTTCGGGTGGATCGCGGTCGGGAATATAGCCTAAACCGTAGTCATAAGGGCCAGTTTTTAAGACTGGTAGCTCCTCAAAATTCTCGATCATCGGAGGTGAAGTGGTTTGCCATTCGAGGGTTAGCGCCCGCCAGGGGTTAGCAGGTGCTTTTGGCCCAAAAGCCCAACTCCAAACCGCATTAATAATGAAGGGAATGGTGGAGACAGCCAAAATATAAGAACCGATCGTAGCCACCATATTAAGATCCGTAAACTGAGGATCATACAGGGCAATTCGACGATTCATCCCCCGCATACCTAGTTCGTGCATGGGCATAAACGTCAGATTCATGCCAATAAAGGTGAGAACGAAATGTACCCGTCCCCAGAATTCGTTCATCATTCGTCCCGTCATTTTGGGGAACCAATGATAAACCGCCATGTAAACGCCAAACACGGCTCCGCCAAATAGCACGTAGTGGAAGTGAGCCACGACAAAGTACGTATCATGAACGTGAATGTCGAAGGGCACTGCTGCCAACATGACGCCACTAATACCGCCAATTAAAAAGGTGGCAATAAATCCCATCGCAAACAACATAGCGCTGGTGTAATCAATTTTGCCGCGCCACAGGGTTGCCACCCAGCCAAAAACTTTAATCCCGGTTGGCACCGCAATCACCATAGTGGTGATCATGAAAAACATGCGCATCCAGGGGGGCGTGCCGCTGGTAAACATGTGGTGCGCCCAGACAATCAAACCTAAAAAGCTAATGGCCAAACTAGAATAAGCGATCGCCCGGTAGCCAAAAATGGGCTTGCGGGCATGGACTGGAATCACGTCTGAAATAGCCCCAAACAACGGCAGCACAAAAATGTAGACCGCTGGGTGAGAGTAAAACCAGAACATATGTTGGTAGACAATCGGATTGCCGCCACCCGTTGGATTGAAAAAGTTAGTGCCTGCCAAAAGGTCAAAGGCCAGTAAAATCAAAGCCCCAGCCAGCACGGGCGTACTGATTAAGATTAAAAACGAAGTCGCCAGCATCGCCCAGCAAAACAGCGGCATTTTGGTTAGCGGCATACTGGGCACTCGCATTTTGAGCATGGTGGTGAGGAAGTTGATCGCCCCCAAAATGGAAGCGGTGCCACCAACCAAAATACTCATAATCCAAATGCCTTCCCCAATTTGCCCAGTCGTGAGGCTCAGCGGCGGATAAGACGTCCACCCTGCTGAAGGCGGCTCAAAAAAGTAGCTGCTCAACAGCAAAATACCGGATGGAGGAATCATCCAAAAGGCGATCGCATTCAGCTTAGGAAAGGCCATATCTCTGGCCCCAATCATCAGCGGGATCAAATAGTTGGCCAGACCTGCCCCAGCAGGCACAATCCACAAAAACAGCATGACTGTGCCGTGTAGCGTCAGCAAGCCGTTATAAACATCGGGTGTGACAAAATCTGGATCGGGGGTTGCTAGCTCAGTGCGCATAGCCGTCGCAAAGACGCCGCCGATGAGATAAAAAACAAAGGCTGTCACCAGGTATTGAATACCAATCACCTTGTGATCAGTACAAAAGGTGAAGTAGTCCGTCCACTTGCGCGTTTCTTCATGACTATGAGGAGACGGTAGCGGTGCTTGCGTATCTTTTAGTTCTGTCTGTGTCATAGACGGTTTGAAAGGATATTTTCTATTGGCGGACTGCTAAAACGTATCAGCAGCGACGCTGGCTAAGGCGTGATGGTGAGATAGGTGAGACAACGCAGCCGTGTCTACCTTGAGGTCGTGGGGAGTTGCTAGCGTTTCAAGGTAGGCCGTATCGCTGCGGTCGCTTGTTGGCAGTGACGCGATCGCGTCACTACCCTGACTCTGGGCAACCTGAGACTGAACCCAAGCCCCATAGTCTTCAGCCGACTGCACAATTAGCTGCGTTTTCATAGCTCCGTGATAAGGGCCGCACAACTCAGCACAAATGACGGGATAGGTACCAACCCGCGTGGGCGTGAAAGCCAGTTCAGTCTCAGTTCCTGGAATCACGTCTTGCTTAATTCTGAGTTCCGGTAGCCAAAAAGCATGGAGAACATCTTGGGCTTGGAGATTGAGTCTGACCGAATTATTGACAGGTACATGCAATTCTCCTGAAACCACACCGCTATCGGGATAGGTAAAGACAAAAGCATACTGAACTGCCATCACATTGACGGAAACATCCGGTGCGCGGCCCTGGAGTTCAGGACTAGAGCCAATGCCTAAATTAGAGGCTAGCTGAGCAGCCTTTTGCGGCACGCCTAGCATCGGCAGGCTAGCATCATCGCCCGCATAAGCCACTTCAATCGTCTGCTCAGTGCCCTCAACCATAGGCGTTAGACCCCCCAAGCGGGTGTAGACATCAAAGCTGTAAACTGAGATGCCAAAAACGATCACAGCGGGGATCGCCGTCCACAGAATTTCTAAGGGAATGTTACCTTCAATGTGCTCACCGTCCCCCTCATCCCCTTTACGGCGGCGGAAGCGAATCGCAGCAAAGATTAGCGCCCCTTCAACCAAGAGGAACAACCCCACTGAAATCGTCATCATTGTATTGAATAGACCATCCACCAGCTCTGCTTCTGCTGAGGCTGCCACAGGAAGCAGACCGTGGTTTTGACCGTACCAGAGGCTAGCAAGCGTTAAAAAAATGCCCGCCAGCATCGTGAGAATTGAGCTTGGAATCTTCACGGTTGTTAACTAAAACCCCTTGAGCGTTAAGAATCTAATGGAAGTATCGGTACGGCTAGCTATCGTCATACATTGCAGGCTACCTAGAGCCACTCAAAAGCTTTTCAGCCACCTCACCTTGCCAGCCCTGTAGAGTAAAGTTTCTAAGCAAGAAACCTGCTGGCGCTTCTATAAAGAGAAAACTGATACAGGCTAGACTC
The DNA here is from genome assembly GCF_052168255.1 of Almyronema sp. Lineage (NCBI taxonomy): Bacteria > Bacillati > Cyanobacteriota > Cyanophyceae > Nodosilineales > Nodosilineaceae > Almyronema > Almyronema sp. Next base: position 101,390 of record NZ_JBQLZL010000079.1, read on the forward strand.
AGACGAGAAATACCTCACTTCTAATTGATGTCTTGCTTTTCTCTTACTACGTTAAAACAGCGATTCAAAATAGGCAGAAATTGCAGATAGATATAAGGTTATTTTTGTTTTTTCTTAAGAAAGTTTCGCTATCTGGCTAGCCCAAAACCAGGATTTCGTGGCTTGACCTTTACTTTTCTTAATCAAATAAGCAAATAGGTTGGATTCTAGACGGCTGTATGCCAGACTGGCTAACTTTTGCCTCCCAAAACAAGCATTACAAAGGCTAAATCCGACCCACACATCTGGCTTTTCCTGATTAGAGTGGGAGAGGGACGGAATTTACTCTGGCAAAGAGTAAATAGTCTGAGCGCTGTAGAGTGTAACAAATGCTGCACTTTTAAGTCGAAATCGAAAACGTTTCTGTGGATTTTTAGGCTTTTAAAGTTTTTGACTCTAAATCTGAAGTAGCGCACTCAGTCATCTGGCAGTATTGCTGCAAAAGTGGCTTGTCAAAAGCACTCCATCCCTAGCGGCACAGTGTTCTCTTGAAATCCACTGAATTTTTAACCATTGCTAATTTTTTGTTGCCCCCTAAAACGAGGCATTCATGACTAACTTGACAACAAACGTTGGATTTTCCACCGCTCACTCAATTAAAAAAACTGCACCACAAAACCAGCCTCAAATCTGGATTCGGCGTCTTATTTGGAAAATGGCGATCGCGACTTTGGCGCTCATGGCTGTCGGCAGCGCCACGCGGGTGATGAATGCCGGACTCGCCTGTCCAGACTGGCCGCTGTGCTACGGGCAACTCATTCCCCAGCAACAGATGAACTTACAGGTTTTTTTAGAATGGTTTCACCGTTTAGATGCGGCTTTAATTGGGTTGATGGCGATCGCCTTATGCGGCCTTTGCCTGTGGTTTCGACAGCAACTCCCTGGCTGGTTGCCCTGGGGGGCTAGCGCAGCTCTCTTGCTAATTGTGTTTCAAGGTGTTTTAGGTGGGTTGACCGTGACCCAACTGCTGCGGTTTGACATTGTCACCGCTCATTTGGGCACAGCCTTGCTATTTTTTATGACGCTGCTGGTTATGGGCACTGCCTTGTTGCCCTATCGAGGCACTGGTACGGTAGGCAAACTGCCGTGGATCAGCCTTACAGCGGCGGTTCTGGTATACCTGCAAAGTCTGCTTGGGGGCTTGGTGGCTTCTCGGTGGGCTGCGCATCAGTGCTTTGGTGCCAACCAGCTTTGCAGCGTGATGAACAGCCACATTATTGGGGTTGTTCCGCCTACGGTCGTGACGGTGTTACTAGTAGGGCTAGCTTGGCGCACACCCGCCCTTAATCACTGGCTACGACAACTGGCTAATATCGCAGGGGCGTTAGTCGGCTTGCAAGTTTTGCTCGGCATCGCTACTTTTCGGCTGCATTTACAGGTTGAACCCTTGACAGTTGCCCATCAAGCAATGGGAGCCGTTTTGCTGGGTACGCTGGTGTGCTTTACGGTATTGGCTTGGCGCGATCGCGCGATCGCCCTTCAGTTCAACGCTTCTGAAGCTGAAGTCACAGCAGCCTCGTAGGCTTATCTAACCCTGTGTGCCGATAACAGCAGCCTGCACCTGCAACGATCAACAACAGCTTTTCGCTGAATGAACTTAGGTAGGAATGATTTCATGCAAGATTTGACAACTTGGACAAATGCCATCCGCCACGACAATCTAGGGCAAGTCCTTAAAAGCTACTGGCAATTAACCAAACCAAGAATTATTCCACTACTGCTGATTGAAACAGCCGCCAGTATGTGGGTAGCGGCTCACGGACAGGTTGATCCGTTTTTGTTGCTGATTACCCTGCTCAGTGGAGCTTTAGCCGCCGCCTCAGCCCAGGTGATCAACTGCATCTATGACCAAGATATTGATTACGACATGGAGCGTACCCGCCATCGACCCATGCCATCAGGGCGAGTGCAGGCTCGCGACGCGCTGCTGTTCGCCATTGTTTTAGCGGTGCTATCCTTCACGCTGCTAACCACCTTTGCCAATTTGCTCAGTGCTTGTCTGGCGCTGTCAGGCATCGTGGTTTATGTGTTGGTCTATACCCACTGGTTGAAGCGATCGTCTTCACTCAATATCGTCATTGGGGGTGCGGCGGGGGCAATTCCTCCTTTGGTAGGCTGGGCCGCCGTGACGGGGAGTTTGAGCTGGGCGGCTTGGGTCATTTTTGCCATTGTTTTTGTCTGGACACCGCCGCATTTTTGGGGATTGGCTATGGTGATTCGAGACGATTATGCCAAAGTTGGTATTCCCATGCTGCCCGTGGTGGTGGGCAATGAAGCCACTGCCAAACAAATCTGGATTTACACGTTGCTATTGGTTCCTACGACCTTGCTACTGGTTTATCCGTTAGGCGTTGCAGGGGCTTTGTACGGTGCGCTGGCGCTGGGGCTAGGGAGTTTGTTTCTCAAAAAAGCTTGGCAGCTCTTGCAAACGCCTGAAGATTTGACACGGGCGCGATCGCTGTTTAAGTTTTCCATTTTTTACATGATGCTGCTTTCGGCCAGCTTAGTGATTGACAGTTTGCCCATCACCCATCAGCTAATTGCTTTAGGACAGGCACAAATCAACGCTTTGGCCACCGCCTTCGCTTGCCTCTAAGCCAGATTGACCCACCAGGATCGCTGTCACTGACGCCCTAAATCCGGCATGACTTCGATAGTATTAAGTTAATAAAAGCTGCGATTTAATCTACGGCGTCTGCTATGTCTCCTGCGGTTGAAATTCAAGGTTTACAAAAGCGATACGGCACTGTCGAAGCCGTCAAACAAGTCTCTTTGTCCATTCAGCCCGGAGAAATCTTCGGGCTATTGGGGCCAAATGGAGCGGGTAAAACGACCACAATTCGTTGCCTCTGCACACTGACCAAGCCGGATGCAGGCATTCTAAAAGTCAACGGGGTATCAGTTTTAGAGCGACCTCGTTTGGCACGTCAGTATTTGGGCTATATCGCCCAAGAGGTGGCTTTAGACAAAGTGCTAACCGGGCGAGAACTGCTCCAGCTCCAAGCAGCGCTTTATCACATCCCAGCCAAAGTCGCCAAAGCTCGCATCGATCAAATGCTGGCGCTGTTGGATATTGCAGCCTATGGCGACCAAAAAACAGGTACTTACTCAGGGGGGCTGCGTAAACGCTTAGATTTAGCGGCTGGCTTGCTACATCAACCCGATGTGCTGGTGCTGGATGAACCCACGGTCGGTCTAGACATTGAAAGTCGAGCAGCCATCTGGCAATTTCTGCGACAGCTCAAAGCCGCAGGCACCACGGTATTAATTACCAGCCACTATTTAGAGGAAATTGATGCCCTAGCCGATCGCGTTGCTATTATCGATCGCGGTGAAGTCATTGCTACCGGAACCCCTAGCGATCTCAAAGATAAAGTGGGGGGCGATCGTATTACCCTGCGTATTCGCGAGTTTACGTCTGGCGATGAAGCTGAAAGTGCCAGACAGCTCCTCGAACCTTTGGACTTTGTTCAAGAAGTAATTGTCAATCCGGCTCAGGGCAATTCTCTCAACCTTGTGGTTGACCCACAATCAGACGCGCTACTCAACGTACAGCAAGCGCTTAAGCAATCTGGCCTACCCGTTTTTGGCATTTCTCAGGCTCGCCCTAGTTTAGACGATGTTTACTTAGCGGCAACCGGACGCACCTTGATCGACGCCGAACTGGCGGCTGTGGGGAGCCGCGATCTCAAAGCCGAGCGCAAGCAACAGATGAAAGGCGTTTCCTAAAACAGCTCCCATTCATTGAACCTTTGTATCAACCCTTAGTTGCCCCAAAAAGCTTATGAGTAGCACCATCACCCCTAGCAAAAATCGCGATGACGCCAGTGCTGAAGCACTTTCAATCGCTAATGCTGAACTACAACAATGGAAAACATCAGCGATCGCGGCTGAACAGTCTTTACCGGGTGTGTTTTCGGCTGAATTCCTTCAAGAAACGCTAGCGCTCACCCGGCGGTTATTTATTCAGCTACAGCGCCGCCCGTCTACCCTGATTGCTGGGGTGATTCAACCGTTGATGTGGCTGATTTTGTTTGGTGCCCTGTTCCAAAATATTCCAGCAGGGCTGTTTGGCGAAAGTCAAAACTACGGGCAGTTTTTAGGGGCGGGAATTATTGTCTTTACCGCCTTTGCTGGAGCACTCAACGCTGGGTTGCCCGTCATGTTCGATCGCGAGTTTGGCTTTCTCAACCGTTTGCTAGTTGCGCCGCTGGCGTCTCGCTTTTCAATTGTGGTTGCCTCAGCTTTATTTATCGCTGCTATGAGTTTTGTGCAAACGGCGGCGATTGTTATCGCCAGCGCTTTTTTAGGGGCGGGTTTACCCTCTGCTGCCGGACTAATGCTAATGGCACTGATCGTATTTACATTAGTGTTGGGGGTTACTGCGCTGAGCCTGGGTTTGGCATTTGCCCTACCCGGCCACATTGAACTGATCGCGGTTATTTTCGTGACTAACCTGCCGCTGCTGTTTTCTAGCACAGCTCTGGTGCCGATTACGTTTATGCCCCGTTGGTTGCAGGTAGTGGCTAGTCTTAATCCTTTAAGCTATGCGATCGAACCCATTCGCTACCTTTATTTGCACGAAAGCTGGAGTTTCGCCAGCCCAGTCTTACAAGCCCCTTGGGGTAGCGTTAGTTTAGGAATGTCTCTGGTGATTTTAGTTGGCTTTAGTGCGATCGCCCTGACGCTCATTCAGCCTTTGCTACGCCGTCGCATTGCTTAGAATCACCACTGTTGGCGGGAGCAATTTTCGCTTGAGCAACGTCACCTCTTCTGAAAACATCGTCCCCATTGGGGTTTATCGTCGAATATTTTCCACATTGAAGGAGAGCTTAACCATGTCACGTTTTCGGTCATACCTTGCTTTGGCACTAACAGGAGGGTTAACCAGCTTGGGGATGGCCGCGCTGGCACCCAAAGCAGTCGCCCAAGACATAGAAACAACGGTCGATCCGCTAGAAGATTTTCGCACCCGTGACGACGGCAACGACCCGTTTTCTGATTCGTCTTTGAGTCCACTGGATATTATTCATCGCATCAATCTGAGTGGCGACCTGAACACGGCGGAGTATCGCCAGCGCCAGCAAGAAAGCATCAGCAGCGAAGCGCTCAACTTTCGGCAGCAGCAGCTTGAGGCGCTTGGTGAGCAACCTTTAAGACTTCAGTTTGAGCCGACTCCGGCAGCAGCCCCCAGCGAACCTTAGTTTTCGGGTTGGTTTACTCTAAGTTCAATGGGTCAATTCGTCTGCATACAGACGGGGGGCGATCGCCTGCCGTTTATTTCATGCTTGGGTAGTTGAAACCTATCTATGTAATATGGCTGCTATGGCTCAAGGTAGAAAGCTGGGGGCAAAGAGCAGAAAGAAAGCTTTCTGTCAGCGGTTTGCAGCCATTGAAATGTCTCAACGCTGGTGGCTACCGTCATAGAAAAGAGTAACTGTTGCAGGCTGTTACCAATTACGTGCAGTTACGGGCTAAACGCGTATGATAAAAAACCTAAGTCTAATTAGGGGTTGAGCAGCGCTGGCTAGAGTCTTGAACATCACTGGGTTGCTGGACTGAGCAAACCCCCGTCAACAAGGGAGTCAAGCCATGAGCTATGAACTAAATTACGAATGGATTGGCATTGCTGTTGCCTTTGCACTGCTGCTTTTTTTGCGCATTCGTCGCGATCGCCGCCACCGTCTCCAAGCTGCCCAAGAAGCAGAACAGCAGCAGGCGTTACAGTCCCAAGTTGCCGCCCTCAACCAGGACAATCAAAACTTAAAGGAAGCGCTGGAGCTAGCTAAAACAACGGTTGAGTCGCTACAGTCGCAAATAGCAGACCTGACTCAAACCGGAGAGACGCTTAGTCAAACGCTGCAACAGGCTAACGCAGAAGCGGTTGAACTCAAAACTCAGATTGCTAACCTAGAAAGCCAAAAGCAAACGTTAGAAACCGACCTGACTCAGCAGCGCCAACTTACTCAGCAAGAACAGCAAAAATTAGATTCAATCACTCAGGCCAAAGTCCAGCTAGAACAAGCCCAGCAAGATAACCAAACAGCGATCGCAGCGCTACAGCAACAGGTTACCAATGCCCAGCAACAGCAGCAACGCTTAGCAGAGCTTGAAGCCGAACTTCAGCAAGCCCAAGCCGCCGCCAATGATCTACAGCGGCAGATCGACGCATTAACCCAAGAAAACTCTACGCTGCAAGCGACTGCCCAAACCCAAACAGACGCTTTCAACCAGATGCAGCAGCAAGCCGCGATCGCTCAGCAAGCGCAGCAGCAGCAGCTAGAAAGCCTGGAAAATCAGTTGAACCAGCACCAAGCAACTGCCACTACCCTACAGCAACAGATCGACCACTTAAGCCAGGAAAACTCTAGCTTACAGCAGTCCACACAGCAAAACGAGACTGCCTTCACTGAGCTACAGCAGCAGCAGCAAACGCTTACCACCCAGCGAGACCAGCTACAACAGGATCTGCACAGCGCCCAGGCCGCTGCGGCTGAGCAAATTGAGCAGATACAAACCCTCACTCACACGCAAAAGCAGTTGCAAGCTGATCTGGCAGCGGCTGAATCCAGGCTTAGCGAATCTCAAACTCAAATTCAAGCCCTAGAGCAGCAACGCCATCAGCTTACCCAGGCTTTAGAAGCCGATGGCGCTGCTTCTGCCTCACTCAGTCAACAAATTCAGGCGCTCAGCCAAGAACGCGATCGCCTCGCCCAAGCGAGTCAAGCCGCTCAAGCAGAGGCAGCAACCTGGCAACAGCAGCAAACCGAACTTGAACAGCAAAATGCAGCCCTCAGTGAAGCCAAACAACAAGCCACTCAACAAATTGAACAGCTAGAAACCCAGCTCGTTCAGTGGCGCGATCGCGCCGAGCAAGAAGCCCAAACGGCTAAAGCCGCGATCGCCACTTTGCAAACCCAAGCCGACCAGTTGGCGCAAGAAAACCAATCGCTCACCCAAGCCCTTGAGCAAGCAGAAGCCGCCGCCACTCAGCAGCAGCAGCAACTTGCCACCTTGAGCGCGACCCAGGCAACGCTGACTCAGCAAATTGAAACATCCGATCAGGCCAGCCAAACCCTACAGCAGCAGTTAGCGGCTCTCAACCATGACAAAGCCGCTTTAGAAGAAGCCCTCAAACTCGGACAAGCTGTTGTCGCCTCTTTGGAAGCCCAAGTACAAACCCTTACCCAAGAGAATCAGCGGCTAGCCGATCAAGTGCAGCTCACGTCTACCCAGGTTAGCCCTGAAGCCGATGAAGCAACGGCTGCAACTGAAGCAGAAGACTCTTCTGAGAGGAGCGACACAGCAGCAGACCGCCCAGAGCCGCCCCCGCCAGAACCGAGCACAGCCGAGGAAACTGAAGCCGCCAGCCAATCGGCGATCGCCGACGACGACAGCATGGCCACCCCTGAAGCGATCGAACAGCCAACTCCGGCACCAAAGCCAACTGCCGCCAAAGCCGCCATTGCAGATAAAAGTTTCGTTCTCACCGGAACCCTGACCCTCTTAGGGTATGAGCAAGTCAGCGAACTGATTCAAAAGGCAGGTGGCCGCATCAACAAAATGCCAAGTGCGAAGACCGACTATATCGTGGTCGGGCAAAACCCTGGTGGCAAGCTTAAAAAAGCGGAAAAACACAACATTACCCAGCTAACAGAAGAGCAGTTGCTAGCGCTATTAGATATTGATGCTGATTAACATCGCCCAGGTACTTTGTCTGGCGGGCAGGCTCCGATCATGAACCGCTAGGCGACTTAGCCCACCAAGCGGCTAGCTTTTTGTTAGCTAGGGAGCCTGCTAGCAAAGCTGCCATAAAGATCACCGGATTCCAACTGCCCAACACCAGTGCCACGATACCAGGGCCAGGACAGTAGCCAGCAATGCCCCAACCAACGCCAAACAAAGCGGCTCCGCTCACCAACGACCAGTCCACATCAAGGCGGGTTGGTAAGTGAAATTTTTCCGCTAGCAGGGGATGGGGCAACTGCAACACAAAGCGAAAAGCAACCACCGTCACAGCTACCGCCCCGACTAGCACCAACAGCAGGGTTGGATCCCAGGTGCCAGTAATATCTAAGAAATTCAACACGCGATCGCGATCAATCATCTGCGACCAGCCCAACCCCAAACCAAAGATCATGCCAGAAACGAAAGCCAGTAAATTTTGTTTCATCGTCAGCTTACTTCTTACTTCACCTCAGGCTTTTGCCAGTCAATTCACCCAGGGATGACATGGCGCGTTAAAAACACCGTGATCAGGCCAGTCGTCAAAAAAACCAAAACTGCCACTAGCGATCGCCCTGAAAGCCGTCCTAACCCACAGACCCCGTGTCCGCTGGTGCAACCACTGCCCAAGCGGGTACCAAAACCGACCAAAAACCCACCGATAATCATGGCGCTAGGGGAAAAGGTAGAAGTCGGTGTCGGCTGGGTCGCCAATCCATATTCGTAGAGCGCTCCTCCGAGCAACAGACCAGCGATAAAAAACCAGCGCCAAATTTCTGAACGGGTAAACGCGATCGCGCCATTGACAATGCCGCTAATTCCGGCAATACGACCGTTAAAGGCTAGAAGCAAGGTTGCACTAAGGCCAATCAAAGCCCCCCCGGTCAACGCTGTCATCCAGTTAAACGCCACCATAACCCCTTCCTACCCTTCAATCTCCATTAACTTTAGAGCCAGCACCGAGCCAAACTTGTTGGTTATTCCTTACCAGTGTGCCCTCTCATTTTATTTTATCGCCATTTAGTTATATAGCCTGAAAAGAGGATAACGAAAAAGAATATTGGCAGTGCAAACCGCGATCGCCCCAATATGCCTGCCCGTTCAATATTAAGCAGTCGAAACAAAAACAAAGCTTTTGGCAACAGTTGTGTAATTTCGTTAGCAAACCTGAGAGGGTCACGATATCGTGAAATTAAAAGCGTCAACACTGTAGCTCTGACTACAGAATTTGTATGTCTAAAGAAAGTGTTTTTAACTTTTTCCAACGGGCTGCTAAAAATGAGCAGGTTAAAGGCAAATTGCAAAACGTCACCAGCCCCGAAGAGCTAGTCGAACTGGGCAACCAAGAAGGTTTTGAGTTTTCAACTCAGCATGTTGATGAAGCGCTCAGTGATTTGCAAGAAAAACCCGGCTTCTTCAAAGCTTTAGCAGAAGCGTTTATTGAAATTTTTAGTCCCGCGCAGGACGACTATCCGGCCAGTGGCGTGCAGCCTTTTAGCGGTGAAATTAACCGCCGCTCCCATTCGTAGTCTAGATTAAACAGGCCAACTCACCCTCAGCGGCTAACCACTGGGCAGGCAGTAGTCATCAACTACTGTTCAGTAATATAATGGAAGCATTGCTACACGCGTAGTCTCTTAGCTGCTAATGGTTGGCCAAACAACTCCGAAAAAATCGCATCTCTCTTCAACGTTGTTAGACGACTGCAAAGTTTCCAAGCTTTCTCCGGCTGCTTTGGGGCTGATGGCGGAATTTTTCAAAGTTTTATCTGAAGCCAGTCGCTTGCAAATTTTGTGTGCGTTAAAAGCCGGATCCAAAAATGTGACAGAGATCATTGAAGTCACCGGCTTAGGGCAAGCCAATGTGTCTAAGCATCTTAAGATGCTGGCGCAAGCGGGCATTGTCTCTCGCCGCCAGCAGGGGGTCTGCGTTTATTATCAAATTGCCAATCCCTTTATTTTTGAACTTTGCGAACTGGTTTGCGACGCCCTTTCTATTCAGCTTGAACAGCAAAACCGTCAGTTTGAGCAGTTAGATGTCATGCGCCAAGGTCGGTAACGCCGCCGTTAGCTTCAAAGTCTGGCTCAACTTCCCGGCATCTTCTCGATTCGACCAGTAAGCTAAGGGCAAAGCCGCCAGAACTGGAAATTGCCATGCGGGTACTGCTGATCGAAGATGACGAGATTTTAAGTGAAGTGCTGTTGCAAACGCTCAGCGAACACCGTTATGCGGTCGATCATGCCGACGACGGCCCGTTCGGTTTAGAGTATGCCCTGGGAGGCACCTACGATCTGATTTTGCTGGACGTCGGCCTTCCTCGGCTCGATGGCATTTCGGTGTGTCAAGCTTTGCGCAATGAAGGCTACACTACGCCGATCTTGCTGATGACCGCCCAAGAAGAAACTGAAGAGCGCATTCGCGGCTTAGATGCAGGCGCTGACGACTATTTGATCAAGCCTTTTGATTTGGGCGAACTGCAAGCCAGGGTCAGAGCGTTGCTGCGTCGAGGCAGCGTCACGCCGTCAACTATTTTAGAGATAGACGATCTGCGGCTTGACCCTATTTGTTGCCAGGTCACTTATCAGCAAACCCCACTTAAGCTCACCCCCAAAGAATATAGTCTGCTAGAGCTGTTTATGCGCAATCCGCAACGGGTCTTTAGCCGGGGGCAAATTGTTGAACATCTGTGGACATTTGACGATCCCCCTTTGGAAGATAGCGTCAAAGCGCACGTTAAAGGACTGCGGCGCAAACTGAAGCAAGCAGGAGCCGCCGACTGGATTGAAAATGTCTACGGGTTGGGTTATAAACTCACGCCGCAAACTGCGATCGCTTCAACCCGTCAAAACTCAGCGCCAGCCCGTCCGACAGAGCCTCCCCTAACTGGACAAACTGATTTTAATCAGGCAATGGCGGCTCTATGGCAGCAATATGCGGGACTGATGCAAACTCGCATGGCTGCGATCGCCGCTGCCGCTAGCGCCCTAGAACAAAATCAGCTTACCGACGACTTGAAAACTGCTGCTAGCACCGCAGCCCACAAGCTAGCAGGGGTTTTAGGGATGTTTGATCGCGCCGATGGCACCCAGCTTGCAAGAGCCTTAGAACACCAGTTTGCTGCCCTGGCTCAGCCTGACCCGGCTGAGGTTTTGCCGCGAGTACAACAGCTAGAAGCCTTACTAAAGCTGAACCAATCAGCTACCGCAGCCACCGCCCAACCAGAGCCGTCTTTATGGTTAATCAGCAACAACAATCAGCTACTAGAGCCGCTACAGTCTCTCAGCCAAACGGCTGACCTCCTCTGGCAGCAAATAACGACCACTGAAGCCGCTCGGCAACTTTTGCGATCGCGATCGCCAGAACTGGTTGTGCTGGATGTAGAAAATTCCCAGCAGCTACAGGCAGACTTGCCCTTACTGGCTGACTTAGCCGCGCGATCGCCTGCTGTTCCTACCCTGGTTTTAGCTCAAGCTGCGGCCTTAGGCGATCGCATCCAAATTGCCACCGTAGGCAGCCAGGGGCTTTTATCCAAACCCGTCACCGCCTCCCAGATTTGGGAACTGGCTAGCCAGTCGCTGCGCCAAAGCCGCTCACAAACTGCCACAGTGCTAGCCGTCGATGACGATCCAATTTTGCTCGCTTCACTGCGCCCTATGCTAGAACCTTGGGGGCTGCGAGTGGTTACGCTAAGTGAACCAACCCGGTTTTGGCAAGTTCTCAAAGAAACCCAGCCTGACTTAGTGGTTTTAGATGTAGAAATGCCTGGGTTTAGCGGCATTGAGCTGTGTCGAGCTGTCCGCATCGATCCCCACTGGCAAGACTTGCCCATCGTCTTTCTCACAGCGCATCAAGAGAGTGAAACCGTGCAGCAGGTCTTTGCTGCTGGAGCCGACGACTATGTCACCAAGCCTATTTTGGGGCCAGAACTACTGACGCGGCTCACCAATCGGCTAGAGCGCAACCGTCTGCTGCAAACTTTAGCCAGTCAAGACGCCAAAACGGGTTTAGCCAATCAGCCCCATTCCCAGCAACAGTTAGAGCAACTGATTCAGCAGGCTGGGGATAGACCACTGGCATTTGCCCTGTTTAAGCTGACGCAATTGCCCAATATCAATCTCCAACATGGGCATCCCTACGGTAATCAGGTACTCAGACGTTGGGGAGAACTCTTTAGGGCTTATCTACCCAGCCATGCCGTTTTAGGTTATTGGGAAAATGGTGAATTTGTGGTGGGGTTAGCCAATGCCACCGCCGACCAAGCGCCATTGGCTCCACTGCTGGCCGCTTTGCGTAAGCAGGTTTTAAGTACGCCAACAGGCACCCGTTTTCAGGTGAGCTACCAGTGGAGCGTGGTAGACACGCAAACACAAACAGCCGCTGTACCCAACCTCTATCAAGCCGCCATTGAAACTCTGTCTGCCTTTGCTGGCGCTGAGAAATTCTTGCCAAAATCCTAGTTTGAATTTTTGCCGGAAAGACTGGTCAATCCGCCGCTGAATCGGCAAACTTGGATTTATTTGCTAAGCGTTTTTCTCTATGCCCCCTCAGTCTAACGGTGTGTTTGCGGAGTCGGCTTTTACCCGGCTAGCTAACGGCGAAACCTTACAGTGTTCGATCTTGGTTGTCGGGGGGTCTTTAGCCGCCTATTCGGCAACGCTGACGGCGCTCAAGCAGAATTTGGATGTCTGTTTAGTCCAGCCTCATCGCGTTGTCGGCGGGCAGTTTACCAGTCAAGCCCTACCCGCCTCAGACGATGGTGATTTGCTGCGGCAAACGGCAGGGACTTTGCACCTAGCAGGGGAGCAGTTTGCAATTTCTAAAGCTCAGCGAGCCTTTCGTGAACGCATGCGATCGCTGCAACCTGTCCAGGGTCGCAAGGTAGACAACCCCGGTGGCAGTTGGGTGAGTCCCTTGAGCGTGACGCCCGTTGTCGCCGCCACAGCGATGAACGAAGCGATCGCCCCTTATTTAGACAACCAAAAACTCAAGCTGATAGTCGAAGCTGAACCGCTTGAAGTGTTGACAGAAACCCTCCCTGGAAAACCCCGACGGGTCACTGGCGTTGTTTTTGGCGATCGCAAACGCAATCTCAGCTTTACGGTTACCGCTAAGGTTGTGATTGAAGCCACCGATTTGGGCGATTTGCTCGAAATGGGTGAAATTGAATCACGGGTCGGCCAAGAAGCCCGCCACGAAACAGGCGAAGCTATTTTGCCAGAAGAAGCTAGACCCCAGTGCCAGCAATCTATCACTTGGGATGTCGTGGTTGAATACACCTCGCTTGAGCAAAGTAGCCCAATCAAAGCGCCTCCTGGTTATGGACGCGATCGCTGGCTGGGGGTACACGAATTTACCGAACGCTTCTGGACAAAAGATAAGCGCACAGGCTGGCAAAAGTGGGAGTTTTTAAGTGCGTTTGGCATTTTCCGGTATCGTCGCCTCGCCCGTCGCAGCCACCACGAAAAAGAGGTGCTGCCGGGGGACATCAGCGTGATCAATTGGGGCACGTCCACAGAACCCGATCGCCCCTTTTGCTGTGGCAACGACTATCGCCCTGGCAGACTGGTAGGCGTCAGCCCAGCAGAAAAGCAGTTGCACTTAAAACGCGCCCGCGATCGCACCTTTGCTTACCTCTATTATTTACAAACCCACGGTCTACCCAACTTAAAGCTGCGCGGCGACCTCACCTGGACAGCCGATGGAATGGCTTTAGAACCTTACATTCGAGAGGCACGGCGCGGCATAGCCCTCACCACCATTCGCCACGAAGATGTAGCGATGACCTTTTTCCCCCATCAGGCTCGCGCCCGCTGCTTTGACGATACAGTCGGCATTGGCCAGTATCACTACCTCGATCTGCACGGCAACGATGAACCAGGTCACGTCAGCCCCAAAGGTAAAGACGTGATTGCTTTGCCGTTCACCCTACCCTTGAGCGCTCTCGTCCCCATCGCTACAGAAGGTCTGGTGCTATCGTCTAAAAGTCTGGGCACCAGCCACATTACCAATGCCGCCTATCGGATGCATCCGGTTGAGTGGGCCATTGGCGAAGCCAGCGGTTTTTTAGCTACGTACGCTGTGTGGACGGGGTTGACCCTGCGTGAACTAGCGACTCACCCCCGTCACATTCGCAAGCTACAAGGGTTTCTCACCCGCAACGGCATCCCCATTTTTTGGTTCGACGATGTTGCTCAAGATGATCCTGATTTTGAGGCCATTCAGGTGATGGCCGCAGCGGGGATCATCCGCAGTGAAAGTCAGGCAGATCTGCACTTTCGACCCCATGCTACCGTTACGCGGGCGGTTGTTTGCACCGCTTTGGTGAACTTGTTACAGCTAGAAAAGCGCCTACCCGCTATTCCGTCTTTTTGGGATGTGCGCCCTGGAGGGCATTGGGCTTACGAAACAATTGAAACCCTTTCAGCACATCGCTTAGTCGCTGGGGTTGGCTATGGCCGCTTTGATCCAGATGCGGCTATGACTCGTGAACAGCTAGGCTTTTTGCTAAAAAAAGCAGCACCCGACGCCTATAAACAGGCTTTTGCTCAAACCCCTCAAGATAAGCAAGTTTTGCAACGGCGAGAACTTTCGCGAGTGTTGTATAGCGTGTGGCAACATCGTCTAGACGCTCTGTAATATCAATTCTCGATTTTGGATTTTCGATTTTGAATTGAACAGTCTTTGCTCCGCAGAGGTTGCGGCATTCTCATCCGTACCTTTACTTTGAAGAATCGGTGTAACCCTATCTCACGGCGGCGCAAAGAGTGCCCACAGCCCTGTTTGGCTAGCCCAATGGTGCCCGCGTAATCTGGCTGCGATCGCTGTCTACATCCAGCAGCCTGACCTGCATATTTTCCACTTCTGGCAGCGCTTTGAGGCTGGCAAAAATGGGGCCTGCGAGATAAGCCTGGGCGCTGGCCTCATCTGTAAATAGATAAACGCCGCCTGCCTCAGCCGTTGTGGCATCGTAAGTCCAGATCTTCCAAATTAAGCCAGAGACTTCAGCCGCAATGCGGTGGGCCCGCTCGGTCGCAGCTTGTGACGCTGCGGGGCTACCTGCCGCCGCATAGCTAAACAGCACTTGCACGAGTTTGTAAGCCATTTGCCAAATGCTCCCGCCTGGAGCAAGTCAACTAACCACTGGTGCCACTAGTTTATAGAAAGACCTAGCTATCTAAAGAAGATTCGTTGTCTATCGTTTCAAACTCATCTTCTGCCAGCGGTTGGTCAAATAAGCCAAAAATGGGGCCTAAAATCGCACCAAAAACAAAGCCACCTGCGTGTGCCCAATAAGCGACGCCACCGCCTTCCATACCGACATTAGCTTGAGCTTCTAAGCTGGCAAAGCCATAAAGCGCCTGCTGCACAAACCAAAAGCCCAAGTAGACAATAGCCGGAATGCGAAAAGTGGTGAAGAAAAAGCCCAGCGGCACGAAGGTGAGAATGCGTACTTTGGGATAGCGGAAAATATAAGCGCCCATTACCCCTGCGATCGCCCCACTCGCCCCTAAAGAAGGAATGATGGAACTAGCGCTAAAGTACCACTGAGCTAGTCCGGCTAGCGCTCCACAAAAGAGATAAAACAGCAAAAATTTGATTCGTCCTAGCTGTTCTTCTAAATTGTTGCCAAAGATCCACAGGTAGAGCATGTTGCCGCCTACATGCAAAAACCCGGCATGAAGAAACTGGCTGGTAAACAGCGTTTTCCATTCACTGATATTAGGTGCTGCCAGCCCCGTCTCAAAGCTAACGCTCAGTTCTTGAGGAACGATCGCCCACTGGTCAAAAAAGCTAGATAGCCCTGCTGGCGACAGCGTCAGTTCGTATAGAAAAACTAAAATATTGAGCGCAATTAGCCCATAAGTCACATAGGGCGTGATTGTAATCGGATTCTCGTCTTTAAGAGGTACCACAGCTTTACAGCCTCGACGCAACACGTAGCAGCAGGATAGCGAACAACCTGCCATTGGGTATAGTCCCATCGCTACAGGCGAGATTCATCTGTCTATTGACGTGGTTTAGCTGATTTGCTGAGTGGGGCGCACCAAAATATCGTGTACTTGCACATGGGGCGGCTGGCTAAGAATATAGGCCACGGCGTTAGCCATATCCGACGGCTGCAACACCGGAAAGCGGCTGTAAAGTTCTTGGGCTTTCTCAGCGCTGTCGTTGTATTTTTCGGCAAACTCAGTTTCTACAAAGCCGGGGCTAATCGACGAAACCCGAATATTCAGCTCTGCCGCGCGTAGCTCTTGGCGCAAACCTTCCGTTAGCGATCGCACTGCAAACTTACTTGCAGAATAGACGCCGCTGCCCCCTGGCACTCGATGACCCGACATTGAGCTGATGTGAACAATATGGCCTTGGGTTTGCCGCGATCGCATATCTTGAATCGCCTCGCGAGTGCAAATACACAGCGCCAGCACATTGACCTCTAGCATTTCGCGCCAAGCGTCAGTGCGGCCTTCGATCAACGAAGCCCGGTGACCAAGTCCAGCGTTGTTGATCAAAACATCTACGCCACCCCATCGCTGCCGAATCGCTTCAAACAGCGAAAGAATAGCCGACTCACTGCGCAAATCGGTTAACTGAGCCAGCACCTCTGCGCCAGCGGTATTTAAGTCATCCGCTAGCGCCTGTAGCTTTTGCTGGCGGCGGGCACAAACCGCAACCCGATAGTTGAGCTGAGCTAGCTTGTGGGCGATCGCCTGCCCAATGCCACTAGAAGCCCCTGTAACCAGCGCCACGGGTTGAGAGTCAAGCATGGAGAAATACCCAAAAAGCTGCATTACCCCCACTTTAGGGCAACTGGCGCTGAGCTAGCCCTAAGGGCTAATTCAATCCCTGCAGATATTGTTCTAGGCTACCCAAAAAAGCCTGACTCACCCCGGCAGTGGCAACCGTCGCTTCAGGCGCTTCTAGCTCCAACGGTAGCGCCATTGACGCCTCAATCGGCGGTAAGGTCGTCAGCGAAACTTCTTCCACCAAGCCCGCATGAATTAAGCAAAAAGCCACCTGCTGCACCTCAGGTAAGGCGCATTTGAGCTGCTGGGCGATCGCTTGCAAAGACGTTTCGCCATCGGCACAAAACCACACTTGCTGCTCAATCGGCTTGAGCCGTACGGCTGGTTGAACAACGCAGCGCGATAAACCCGACTCCGCATCTGGAAAACGGCTTTGAAGCGCCTGCCAGTTTCGCAGCGCCCTTAGCCCCGGCAAAATCACCTCCGTCGCCGCAATGCTAATGCCCGTCATCTCGCGGTAGGGCAACTTGAGACTGTCGTGAAATTGAAACCAGGCGTCTTCTAAAACAAACAAAGACCGAATCTGACGGATAACCTGGATAGAAAATAAAAGCTGGAGCTGCTCAGCAATTAAAACGCCTTTTTCTTTTAGAAACAATCCAAAAGGCCGATCATTGGGCGATCGCTGTAGCAGCTTCAGCGCACTTTCTGAGTCTAAAAGCTGGCGCTGGTCGATCAGTTTGATCAAACAGTTTTCTTGTAAATCGTTAAAGGCGCTAACAATGCGACCTTGCCGAAACCAAACAAAATAGTCTCGCGATTGAGTTGTCGCCGCCACTGGCGATCGCAAACTAAGCTGACCTGTACGACTGCCTGACTCTAACAAATGCAAAAGTTCAGGCAGAGAGTATTCCGATAAATAGCCTGTTGCCGTCATAAATTCACCCCGCTCACTCGGAAAGCCGCCGCTGCCACAGCTACCTGCTCACACTGAGAGAATTGCTGCGAAACTGTCTCAAAAGCTCGACGACGGCTTTTGCAACAGACTGGCGATCATTGGCGTTTATCCACAAAATTTTGGGCAGGGATTGCGGATTCGAAAAACCCAAGGCCACGGCAATGTTCTCAGCCCCCCAAGAACCTTCACAATCTTCATGGGTTAGTCCAATAATCATGGGGGCACGGGTGCGTCGCTGCATAAAGTTCAAAATGAGTCTGGCCTGACGAAAATCAGCAGGGCGGTGCGAAGGCACCAGCAAAATATAAGCGTGGGCTTTGCGAATGAGCATGTCCCACATAAAATCAAAGCGCGACTGCCCAGGTGTGCCGTAGAGATGAAGCACCATCTGCGGGTTAAATTGGAGTCGTCCAAAATCAAGAGCCACAGTCGTATTACGCTTTAGCTGTGATGTTTCATCCGTGGCCCGCCGATCCGTATCAACGGTTTTAATTTCGCTAATGCTACGGATAAAGGTTGATTTGCCAGCCCCCACGGGCCCTGTGACGACAAGTCGCATCACTTCCATCTGTATTGCCTTGTTCAATAAGTTTAAAGACGGTTGAAGACTGATTTTCTAGAGGTTGACACTTTCAACCAGCAGTCAACCTCTAGCGGATCTACAGCAAGACCAACCTGAGTTCTTCAACTGCACGCTTGATTTCGAGCATAAGCAATCCTTGCTTTGCCGTCCGGCTAGCCAGTACCAAAAATACGGCATCTTCACCGCAGCTCGTTAAAACGCCGTAGCCCTGATCGCCTTCAATATAAATGCGATCGATTGTGCCCCGAGACAACTCTTGGCTAATGCGCTCACCCAGCGAAAGCATCGCGGCAGACATGGCAGCTACACGTTCGTCGTCCATAGCACTTGGAATACTGGTTGCTAAGGGCAAACCATCGGGGGTTACTAACGCTGCCCCTTGAATATCGTTGGTGCTAGAGACGAAGTTTTGCAGAATTCCTTCAAGCTTTGAACTGCTAATGGACATAATTTTTCAGGCTCCTGGCCTTATAAGGGATCGCAAAAGTAATCAATGTTGTTTAGCTAAATTTGATTAGCCAAGGATGGCAAATTCAACTACATCCTGAGAGCTACCACGCAGCACAGATTCGACTTGCTTACCACGCAAACGCTTGCCTGTGACTGCTTCTAAAGCTCCTTGAAGTGCGCCTAGCGTATAAGACAACGTAATTGGTGAACCGGGAGCTTCCCCAGAGGAACAAATTGTTTCCCGGCAGGCGACGCGAAAGCCATTTTCACACTCTTCAATAGCGTCAATTAGGCAAAGCCGGGTGCCATCTTTGCCTAAGATTTTTTGCATGAGTTGAGCCACTTCTGGCAGGGGCAAGTTGCCATTGGCTAGCCCTAATTCTTCGATTAGCTGCTTACCCCGCTGGCGGCCTGCAGATACCAAAGCAATGAGGGCAGCTTTTTCGCCCAACGCTTCTTGAATACCTGTGACAACGGCTTTGAAGCAGACGATACTGCTAAAGTCACCCAGTTCTGAGCGCAGATCGTTTTCGATAGAGATAGACATTGACATCAAAAACTCCTTAGGACTTATGAAC
>NZ_JBQLZL010000079.1:120566-122658 GCF_052168255.1 Almyronema sp.
ACGATTACGGACAACTTTTTATTGCCGTTTGGGATGTTGGCGCATGGCTTTATGAATCTGCTTCCAGCGGGCTTTGCTGTTGTGCTGGTCTTGTCGTTGAGCGAGGTAGGCTTGCTCACGCTGTAGCTTTTGGTAACTGGCGAGTCGATGCTGCTCTAGCGTACCCGCTGCTAGGGCTTGCTGTACGGCACAGCCCGGTTCTTGCTGGTGGTGGCAGTCGCGAAAGTGGCAATCAGCGGCGATCGCTTCAATATCAGCAAAGGTTTCCTGCACACTGTCGGCTGTAGACCAAAGCTGAACTTCTCGCAGACCGGGCGTGTCAATTAGCAGTGCCCCGGAAGGCAGTTGCCAAAGCTGCCGCTGGGTTGTGGTGTGGCGACCACGGCTATCGTCTAGGCGGACGGCTTGGGTGGCCTGAGCGGTATGCCCCAAAAGCTGATTGGTGAGGGTAGATTTGCCAACGCCAGAGGAGCCAATTAGGGCGATGGTTTTGCCGGGGAGCAAGAAAGGGTTAAGTGCTTCTAAACCTTGATTTTGCAAGGCGCTAAGGCCAATTACAGGCACACCAAAGGCGATCGCTTCTACTGCCGCTAGCTTGAGTTCGAGGCGATCGCAAACGTCTATTTTATTGAGCAAAATCACCGGGTTAGCACCACTTTGCCAAATCAGGGTAAGGTAGCGTTCAATTCGGCGCAGGTTAAAGTCGCCATCTAAGCCACAGACAATAAACACCGTGTCTATATTGGCGGCGATGACCTGAGCTGCCGTTTGGCTCCCGGCTACTTTGCGGGCGAACTGGCTAGCGCGCGGTAGCACGGCCTGAATTAGGGCAGGCACAACTTCTGGCTGAATCACAACCCAGTCGCCTACAGCCGGAAAATCTGACGCTTGAGTAGCTTCATGGCGAAACTTGCCGCTGACCACGGCGGCGACTTCGCCGTTTTCTGTCCAAAGCTGGTAGCGCTGCCGCTGCTCAACTAAAACTCTGCCGACGGCAAAGCCAGCAGGGGCGATCGCGTTGAATGCCTGAGCAAAGCGATCGCACCAACCAAATTGTTGCAATGTCATGGTTGAAATATCCTCAAGTAAACCTGTTGGGCAAGGTTTACAGAGGTTGTCTAGCCCAAAGTGACGCAGACGAAACGCTCTGACCTTGCCAGTGAGATGGGGTTGATGCGAACCATTACCGACTCAGTCATAAAACGTTACCGCCTGAACTTAAACTCAGTGGGGTCACTTTTACTTTAGCGTGCCCCCTCTTAAAGCGGCTTATAGCTGCGATTAAAGTTTATATAGCCAAAGGCAAAAGGGTAAGCGTAGAGGGCAGCAGGAAAGCTTTTTTGTCAGCAGTTTGCAGCCCTTGCCGTGGCTCAATGCGGCGGGCGATCGCGATATCAGCGCTGATGCACCTATCATTTGCGCAGAATACAGAAGAAGGAAGGCTATCTTCTAAGCGGGAATCAGTGGTTTTACAGAGTCGTCTGGTTGTTCAGCAAAAGTAAAATTACGTAGACGGTTGCGACCGATAACCAGATAATGACGGGAACAATTAAATAAGCAGCGATCGCTGAACTGGCCGACACAAACCACACCACCCACGCTGCTAAAAGGCCAACGGCAATATTGCCAATTAAACCGGGCACTAGCCGAAAGCCAAACGTATAGAGCGGATAAAGCCAGACCATTGCTATCAACGCCAGCACTGAGTAAACGTATTTTTGCCAGATCTGCCCTTCAGCTTTCACCAAAAAGCAAAGCGACGCCAGCATCATCAGCGTTAAAACCACCCAAACTCGGCTAGCGACCCGTTCAATCCAGCTCAGTTGTTTGACAACCGCATCCACATCCATTGTTGTTAAGTCTCCTCATGGTCTACCCCAAAAGGGGTGACTAAAACCACCAAAAACCGCAATGTTAAGCTTCGCGACGATGCCAGATTCACAGCGTCTTTTTAGCTTGCTTGAAAAGGCTAGATAGGGTAGATTTTTGACTTATAGCTGTGAGTGTGCAGCTTGATGATCACCCAAAAATTTGGTCGAGCGGTGCCGAAAGTTGCGCGAACAACCTTTCGACACCTGACCCCTTCGACAGA
>NZ_JBQLZL010000080.1:0-6902 GCF_052168255.1 Almyronema sp.
TCCCCATCTCCCTCACCCCAAAAAACATGCTTTACCCCCTCATCCTTCTCACCCCTTTCATCCTCCTCATCCTCATCCCTAGTTGGCGACGGCTGCTAATCACTACGCCAATCGTCAAGGCGATCGCCCGTCTTCAGCTATTGCCCAAAATCTCGGAGACAGAACGCGCCGCGATTGAAGCTGGAAACGTTTGGGTTGAGGGTGAATTTTTCACTGGCAAGCCAGATTTTGAGCGGATGTTAAACGAACCTTATCCGCAGGTTTCGCCGGAGATTCAGGCGTTTTTGGATGGCCCGGTCGAAACCGTTTGCCAGATGGCGACTGACTGGGAAATTTATCAGCGCCAAGACCTGCCGCCAGACGTTTGGGACTATCTCAAGCAAGAACGCTTCTTTGGCATGATGATTCCGAAAGAGTATGGCGGTTTAGGCTTTTCTAACCTGGCTTACAGTGCGGTGATGGTGAAGCTATCTTCGCGTTCGTTTACCCATGTGGCGACGGTGGGGGTGGCGAACTCTCTTGGCCCTGCGAAGCTGCTGCTGCGCTACGGCACCCCTGAGCAAAAAGCCCACTATCTACCGCGTCTGGCGCGGGGTGAAGAAATCCCCTGCTTTGCCCTGACTGAACCCAATGCTGGCTCAGATGCGGCTAGCTTGATTGCTAATGGTGAGGTCTTTCGCGGCGAAGATGGTCAGATCTACCTGCGGCTGAACTGGAAGAAACGCTATATCACGCTGGGGGCGATCGCCACACTGCTTGGCCTTGCCTTCCGCCTGCGCGATCCGCATCATTTGCTGGGCCAGGGCGAAGATATCGGCATTACCTGTGCGCTAGTACCCACCAACACGCCAGGGGTTGTTATTGATCAGCGCCATGATCCTATGGGGGTACCGTTCTATAACTCACCGACTGAAGGCCACAATGTCATTTTGCCGATTAAGCAGATTATTGGCGGTGTTGAGCAAGCTGGCCAGGGTTGGAAGATGCTCATGCAAGCTCTCGCTGCTGGTCGGGGGATCAGCTTCCCGGCTAGCTGTACCGGGGTGGCTAAACTGGTTACCCGCGTCGCGGGGGCGCACAGCGTTGTGCGGAAGCAGTTTGGCTTGTCAATTGGGCGCTTTGAAGGGGTGGAAGAACCCCTAGCCCGCATTGGTGCTTTAACGTATTTGATGGATGCGGCGCGGCTCTATACCTGTGGTGCGGTCGATCGGGGAGAGCAGCCTGCGGTAGTGTCAGCGATCGCCAAATACCACAGCACCGAACTCGCCCGCCAAGTTGTCAACGATGGTATGGATATTCTGGGCGGCAATGGCATTTGTCGAGGGCCGCGTAACTTGCTGGCTAATGTCTACACCGCCATACCGATCGCGATTACTGTAGAAGGCGCTAACATCCTCACCCGCACGCTGATGATTTTTGGCCAGGGAGCAATTCGCTGCCATCCCTATGTTTATCAAGAAATTCAGGCTTTGAACCAGAACGATGTAGTTGCCTTCGATCGCGCTTTTTGGCCGCATCTAGGTTCTATTTTGGGCAATGCCTGTCGGGCTAGCTGGCTGAGTCTGACGCGGGGATGGGGGGCGCGATCGCCTGTTTCTGGCTCTACAGCGCAATACTATCGCAAGCTGAGCTGGGCTTCAGCCACCTTCGCCCTCATGACCGATTTGGCTTTAATAACCTATGGCGGTTCTCTCAAACGCCAAGAAAAGCTGACCGGGCGTTTTGCCGATGTGTTGTCTTGGCTGTATTTAGCCACCGCCACGCTGCGCCGCTTTGAAGCCGAAGGTCGCCAAGCTGCCGATTTGCCCTTAGTCGAGTGGGCGGTGCAGTATGGGCTAGCCCAAATTCAGCTAGCCTTTGAGGGGATTTATCGCCACCTGACTTTACCCGGATTGGGCTGGCTACTGCGTGGCCCAGTTTTAAGCTGGCATCGGCTCAATCCAATGGGCACTCACCCGGCTGATCGTCTAGGGCATCGGGTGGCGCAGCAGGTACAAACAATCGGAACTGGACGCGATCGCCTGACGGCAGGCATTCACGTTCCTACCGATGCCCATCAGGCTTTAGGTCGCTTAGAACGAGCCTTAGCTTTGGTGCAACAGGCAGAACCGATTCTAAAAAAAATCAAAGCCGCCAGCCATGCCGGACAGCTACCTTCTGCTAAACCCGAAGATTTGCTGACCCTAGCCTACGAAGCCGGACTGATCAGCGAAGCTGAAACTACCTTAGTTTGCGAAGCCGAGTTTGCCCGCAACGATGCTATTCAGGTCGATGCTTTTACGTTTGAGGCTTATCAGCAAAGCGAAAAAGTCAAAAATATCAGCGATCGCGCTGTCACGCTAGAGCAAGTTTGACCTAGCCCTTAATGGCGGTCGTTTTCGGTCAAACTTGCCCCTCTGCCTTCAGTTTATAGCCGCAATCTGCCGTGTTTAAAGTTCTGTGCCAAACCCGATTGAAGGCGTTCCCATTGAGTCATAAATCGCCAGGTTATCAGGCACGTCATTGTCTTCGCTGACGACACCCCCCAAAGCGGGGGAAGAAAGCACTTCTGAAACCGGAATAAAGTTTCGGCCACGGCTAGGCGTGCCAGCAGATTGGTTGATCTGATCGGCTACGGTGTCTAGAGATTGCCCACCCGAACCCAGTTCTCCAGTTCTCGCTTCTAGAGGGCCTAAATCAGCGGCTGAACCCTGTGGTTCTTGAGCTAACGCTGATAAAGGCCAGAAGCTAACGACGCCTAATACAAGCCCGGTAAAAGTTGCTAACCGAATCATAGCCTTCTCCTAATAAAGTGCTGAACAGAGGATGTCTGCTAAGTGATGGCCGATAGCACTCTACGTTCTGAACGGTCAGTAAAAACTCGACTGGGTACTGTCTATAAACTACCCAATCTTAATCGAATCTTGATGGGTTCTAGCGATGGCGCTATTCGGCTTTACCGTAACAAGAAGATTGCCAAAATCCTATCGTGGTTTTGCGGATTCCTCTGTCACGACTTTTACCTTTATTAAACTTAAGATAAAGCGCCTTCGCCTCTATCGAAAGAGGTTTCTCAATCTCTCTAACCAGTTAGATTTTGGGGTTACTGAAGGGGCAGAACGGTCTACCGCTGGAGTTGGTGTTTTGCTAGCTGGCGTTGAGGGTGATGTTTCAGCCGTAGCGGACGGCATGGCTTCAAGCTCTTGGGTGGCTTGATCGGCGATCGCTTCTACAGCCGTTGCGGTTGCTTCTATCGTTGCGGTTGTAGCGGGGCTAGCGGCTGGTGTTTGTGATAAGGTTTCAGCCGTTTTGGCTAACTCGGCGCTAACCTGATCGGCCGTTTCAGCTAACGTTGCTTCAGCAGATTGGACGGCTGCCTCAACCGCCGCTTTAGACGAATCGGTAGCGGTTGGTAAGCTGAGGGATGGCTGCTGGCGAGCCTGGGCTTTTTCGGCAGCCATTTCGCTGGCATTTTCTAACGTTTCAGTCGCAGCTTGGGTGGCTGAGTTTAGCGTCGTTTCGATGTCGGCGGCGGTGGCTTCGACCATTGACGGTGTGAGTGTTTCGCTGTCGCTTTCTGCTGTCTCTGCAACCTCGTCTAAATTAGCTTTGATAGTTTTAACGGCAGATTCTAGTTTGGCTTTGAGGGTGGCGTCGGCGTTTTGCAAACTGTTTTTGAGGTCAATTGCTGCTGGTGATTCTTCTGTTAGTGGATCAATCACGGCCTCGTCGGCCTGAGCCGATAGATGGCTTGAGCCTGCTAGCCACAAGCTAGTGGCTAAAGCGATCGTCAGTAAACAAGGCAAGATCAGCTTTGAGGCTCGCTCAAACGGTCGAAAGATCAGGGGCATAAAAAGCAAAAATATTCAGCTTCTCTATTCAAGCCGAGTTTGGCGATCGCGGCTGTCGGAGAGATCACGATGACTTAGCGATCGCCTTTAATTTTTATTTCAAAGTAGTAAAAAGCTGCAACAAAGGGGGCTAAGTCTGGTGTCCGCTCATGATGGCGACGGATGCGGTAAGTTTTAAGATTAGTTCGCAAACGCTACGCCGATTGCCTCGGCTGACTCTCTTTTATGTACGACTGCGTAATTGTAGGCGCTGGCCCTGCTGGCAGCACCGCTGCTTACCACTTAGCCAAAGCCGGACGTTCAGTGCTGCTGCTTGATCGGGCAACCTTGCCCCGGTACAAACCCTGCGGCGGCGGCGTCTCACCCCAGATAGCCCAGTGGTTTGACTTTGACCTGACGCCTGCTATCTCCGTCAAGGTGAGCAAAGTCCGCTATACCTGGCGACTGCAAGAGCCGATTGAAATGGAATTGCAGACAGCAGAACCCTTGTGGATGGTGCGCCGCGATCGCTTTGATCACTTTTTGGTGCAGCAAGCTCAGCGTCAGGGCGCCCAGCTACAAGACGGCACCAAAGTAACGGGCATTGAATTTCAAAGCGATCGCTGGCAGGTAAATACGCTGCAAGCGCCTGTGACTGGCCGTTACCTGATTGCCGCCGATGGCGCTAGAGGGTCTTTGGCTAAGTGGCTAGGGTTCAACAATCGCCGTTATTTGCTAGGGGGTGCCCTAGAAGCTGAGCCGCGTCTGGACATGCCAAGCGAACCCATAATGCATTTTGAATTTGGTCTGTTGAAAAACGGCTATGCCTGGAACTTCCCTAAAGCCGACGGCTATTCAATTGGCGGTGGTGTCTTTCGTTCCGGTCGTCACCAAAAGTATGATTTGCGCCCACCCTTGACCCAGTATGCGGCTGAATTTGGCCTAGAGGCTGCCCAGGTTAAACAACACGGTCATCCCCTTTTAAGCTGGGATGGTGAACAAACCCTGCATACCCAACAGGCTGTGTTAGCGGGCGAGTCGGCTTGTGTGGTTGATCCCTTTACGGCAGAAGGCATTCGTCCGGCTATTTTTAGCGGCCTGAAAGCAGCCCAGGCTATCGATCAAGCCCTCGGCGGCGATATAGATGCTTTGGCTAACTATACCCGTTTGATGAATGAAGAATGGGGAGGGGAAATGCGCTGGGCTAAACGGCTAGCCCAAGCCTTTTACCAAGTGCCGAAGCTAGCCTACAACTTGGGCATCAAACATCCTGGCAGCACCGACAAAATGCTGAAGGTATTTTGTGGTGAGTTAGGCTACGCCGATGTGGCTCAAAAGGCCATCCAACGGCTGAGCATGGGGCTGATTTCAGGCAGGTAGCTCTAAAGGCAAAAGGGTGAGGGCAGCAGCAAGCTTTTTTGTTAGGGGTTTTCAGTAATTGAAGCGTCTTGACGTTTATGGCTACAACTATAGTGGCTTGCTTGTCCAGGGCGATCGCGATTGTGCTTAAATTAGTGCTTAAAGTTGAGTGATGATAATGCCTTGTTTCGGGGCTGAGCAATTTTGAAGGCTGTTTATTGAAACAAAGGCAAATTCTGGCTGATTTTGCCTAAATCTTGCATTTGCCGGAGATTTATCCCAGCGTTTGCGCTGCTAGCGATTCCAGCTCAAACAGCAGCGGTGAGGCCAAAGAATTCGAGTTTTAGCTCTATCCTTTGAGGGTGCCTGAACGTCTCCCCAATTTGATATAACGCGAGGCAGACGTAACCGTTGCCGCTCCGTTTCATCAGTTATGGATATTACAGAAGTTTGGGAAGATCTGGCCTGGAATCAAGGCGGAAAAATTGTTTACCTTATTTTAGATGGGGTAGGCGGTTTACCCGATCCGCAACGCGGTGGCACAGAGCTACAAGTCGCTGAAACTTGCAATCTAGATCAACTGGCTAAAGAGTCTAGCTGTGGTCTTTTAGAAATTGTTGGCCCCGGCATTACCCCTGGCAGTGGGCCGGGACATTTGGCTTTGTTTGGCTATGATCCCCTGAAGTACCGGATAGGACGCGGCGTTTTGTCAGCGCTCGGCATTGACTTCGACTTGCAAGCGGGTGATGTAGCTGCCCGCGCCAATTTTGCCACGCTAGATCAGTCAGGGCGGGTGAGCGATCGCCGGGCGGGTCGCATTGCTACCGACTTTAACCGCGAACTGACGCAAAAAATTCGCGATCGGGTTAGCCTCGATTTTGACGGCACTTTCTTTTTTGAAACCGTCAGCGAACATCGCGCTGTTTTAGTCTTGCGAGGCCAAGGGTTATCAGGCCGTTTGCACGACAGCGATCCACAGCAAACGGGAGTGCCACCTGCTGAGCCGCGGGCGAAAGACGACGCTTCCCAGCTAACCGCAAAGCTGGTGCGCTCGTTTTTAGACCAGGCAAAAGCAGTTTTAGCGGACGAGTCACCTGCCAACATGGTGCTATTGCGCGGTTTTGAGCGTTATGAACCACTGCCTTCCCTACAGCAGCGATTTAAGCTAAAAGGGCTTTGTATTGCTGATTACCCCATGTATCGCGGGGTGAGCCGTCTGATTGGCATGGATCTAGTAGATCCCCCTGGCGGTATTGAAGCTCGCTTTAAGGCGCTGCAAACCCAGTATGCAAAAGACTATGACTTTTTCTTTGTGCATGTGAAAAAGTCCGACAGTTTGGGGGAAGATGCGGATTTTGATAGCAAAGTTTCTCTGATTGAAACGGTTGATCGGCTTTTGCCCTTAATTACCACCCTCGCCCCTGATGTTTTAGTAGTTACGGCTGATCACTCCACACCAGCGACGATGGGTAAACATAGCTGGCATCCGGTTCCGCTGATGATCTACAGTCCCCACGGTCGCCTGGATGAAGTGGCTCAATTTGACGAATATACCTGTCGTCAAGGCATGTTGGGCATTCGTCCAGGCACGCACCTGATGGGGTTAGCCTTAGCCAATGCCGGACGGCTGCAAAAGTTTGGCGCGTAGGTGCTTTTGTTGCCGTAGCTTCGTCACAGATTCAATTACGCATAGCAATAGCTGACGACAGAAGCAGCCGAAAAGGCTTTTTGCAA